>CAMLCW010000104.1 GCA_946478645.1 uncultured Variovorax sp. | reverse complement strand
CATTTCCGATTCGCGCATGAGCGGCACGCACTACGGCACCTGCGTGCTGCACGTGGCACCCGAGTCGGCCGTCGGCGGCCCGCTCGCGCTGCTCAGGACCGGCGACATCGTGACGCTCGACATCGGTGCCAGGCGGCTCGACATGCAGGTGTCCGAGGCCGAGCTTGCCGCGCGGCGTGCCGCCTGGGTCGCGCCGCCGCGGGCCCATGCACGCGGCTACGCACGCATCTACCAGCAGGAAGTGACGCAGGCCGACAAGGGCTGCGACTTCGCGGTGCTGGCCGGCAACGCCGCCACGGCCGAACCGCCGATCTACTGACGCGTCACCGCGCTTCTTTTTCTTCTTTCATCTCTTCACAACGGCAACACCATGTCCTCGACACCCGACCTGCTTTCCAATCCCTTCCGCGCGCGCCTCAAGCAACCCGGCACGCCGCTCGGCACCTGGCTGATGTCCGGCACCGCGAGCACCGCCGAAGCCATGGGCCGCGCCGGCTTCGAGTGGCTGCTGGTCGACCAGGAGCACGTGCCGATCGACGAGCGCGACACGCTGCACCTGCTGCAGGCCATTGCCGGCACGCGCGCCGCACCGGTGGTGCGCCTCGCGGCCAACGACATGGTGCTCTTCAAGCGCGCGCTCGACCTTGGCGCGCAGAGCGTGATGGTGCCTTTCGTCGATTCCGCCGACGCGGCGCGCCGCGCCGTCTCGTATGCCAAGTACCCGCCCCAGGGCCAGCGCGGCTTCGCGGCCATGTTCCGCGCCAGTGGCTACGGCACCGTGAAGGACTACGGCAAGCGCGCCAATGATTCGGTGTTCACCATCATTCAGCTCGAAACCCCGACCGCGGTGGCCGCGCTCGAAGACATCGCGGCGGTCGAAGGCGTCGATGCGCTGTTCCTCGGCCCCGGCGACCTGTCGGCCAACATGGGCCACATCGGCAACATCCTGCACCCCGAGGTGCAGGCCGTCATCGCCGACGTGGCCGCGCGTTGCCGCAAGGTAGGCATTCCGTGCGGCATCGTCGGCCCCACGCCTGAGGTGGTGGCCAGCTTCGTGGCGATGGGCTATTCGTTCGTTGCCGTCGCGTCCGACATGGGAATGATGGTGCGCCAGGCCACCGCCTTCATCGACGCGATCCAGCCCAGCCTTGCGCGCGGCTTCGAGAGCGCCGTGTATTGAGCCGTGCATTCATCGAACCAGGGAGACCTTCCATGACTTCAAGAACCGCCTGCGCCGCCGCCGCCGCCCTTGTCCTGTGCCTGCCTGCCGCCGTGCAGGCCCAGCCCGCCTACCCGTCGCGCCCCGTCACGCTCGTCGTGCCGTTCGGCCCGGGCGGCACCTCCGACATCATGGCGCGCTTCCTCCAGCAGCCGCTGGCCGACCAGCTCGGCGTGCCGGTGGTGATCGACAACAAGGCCGGCGCCGGCGGCGCCATCGGCATGACCGCACTCAAGAATGCGCAGGCCGACGGCTACACCATCGGGCTGTCGGTCATCGGGCCCGAAGTGCTGCAGCCCGCGCTGCGCAACACCGGCTACACGCACGAGAATTTCGATCACCTCTGCGGCACCTACGACGTGCCGCTGATGATGATGGTCAAGCCCGATTCGCCCTTCAAGTCGCTCGGCGACGTGATGGCCGCGGCCAAGGCCAAGCCCGACCAGCTGGCCTACGGCTCATCGGGCACCGGCACGGTGCTGCACCTGTCGATGGCGATGCTGCTCGACCAGGCCAAGGCCACCGGCCTGCACGTGCCCTACAAGAGCTCCGGCGAAATGGTCACCGGGCTGCTGGGCCAGCAGGTGGCGCTGTTCAACGAGACGCCGACCGTCTCCACGCAGTACAAGCTGCGCGGCCTGGCGGTGCTCGCGAAGCGCCGGCTGCCGGCCTACCCCGACGTGCCCACCGCCGCCGAGACCGGCTTTCCGTTGGAAGCATCGGTCTGGGGCGGCCTGATCGCGCCCAAGGGGCTGCCGGCGCCGATCCGTCAGAAGCTCGAAGCCGCCTGCCGGAAGGCCGCGCATGCCGAGGCCTACACCAGCAAGGCCGACAAGGCCAACACGCCATTGGTGTTTCGCGACGGCAAGGCGTTCGGCGATTTCGTGCAGGCCGAGCAGGTGCGTTACACCGGCCTGATCAAGAGCCTCGGCCTGGCCGAGAAGCAGTAGCAGCCGCCTTTGCGGCGGGCGCCTTCGTGCGGCGCCCGCCGATCGCACCCGAGGCCGCGGCGCCCACGATGCGCCGGAACGTGGCGCATTCCATGTGGCTCGGCGCCGGGCACACCGCCGCGTGCCGCAGTCCGTCGCGCATCGCGGCCAGGCCGCGGATCGTGCGATCGATCTCGTCGGCCTTGGCCGCGAGCATCCTGCGGTCGATGTCGGGCCGGCCGTCGGGCGCGAACATCGACGCGATCTCGTCGAGCGAGAAGCCGGCCGCACGGCCCAGCGCGATCAGCGCCAGCCGCTCGAGCACGCGTTCGTCGAACAGCCGCCGCAGGCCGCGCCGACCGGTGGAGCTGATCAGCCCCTTTTCGTCGTAGTAGCGCAGGGCCGATGCCGACAGGCCGGAGCGTTGCGCCACCTCGCCGATGTCCAGATGTTTCGTCGTCATTCTCTTGACCTCAAGTCGACTTGAGCTTGCATAGTGAAGGCTCCGCTTCTCCAAGGCAAGTGAAAGGACCACGCCATGAACGACATCTCCGAGGCCGCCAGCGAACAGGCGAAGCTCTGGAACGGCCCCGCAGGCCGTGCCTGGGTCGACACGCAGGCCCTGCTCGACGGCCTTTTCGAACCGCTTGCGGCGGCGCTCGTCGAAGCCGTGCCCGCCGACGGCGCCCGCCGCGTGCTCGACGTGGGCTGCGGCACGGGCGCCGTCGCGCTCGCGCTGGCGCGACGGCTCGGCAGCCAGGGACGCTGCACGGGCATCGACATCTCCAGTCCGATGATCGAAGCCGCGCGTGCGCGCGCCAGCCGCGAACGCCTTGCGGCGAACTTCATCGAGGCCGATGCGCAGGACCATGCGTTCGAGCCCGCGGGCTTCGACACCGTCGTCTCGCGCCTCGGCGTGATGTTCTTCAACGACCCGGTGCGGGCGTTCTCGAACCTGCGGCGGGCCGCGAAGGCGGGCGCTGCACTGCGCTTCATTGCCTGGCGCGGCGCGGCAGAGAATCCGTTCATGACCACCGCCGAACGCGCGGCGGCGCCGCTGCTGCCGGGCCTGCCGCCGCGCCGGCCCGGCGCGCCGGGACAGTTCGCCTTTGCCGAGCGCAACCGCGTGGCCGCGATCCTCGAGGACAGCGGCTGGACCGGCATCGACGTGCAGCCGGTGGACTTCGCCTGCTGCATGCCGGAGCCGGGCCTCGTGCCCTACCTCGGCCGGCTCGGGCCCGTGGGGCTGGCGCTTGCGCAGGCCGCCGCGCCGACGCGCGCCCGTGTGATCGAGGTGGTGCGCGCCGCCTTCGAGCCCTTCGTGCATGGCGCCGAGGTGCGCTTCACAGCCGCCTGCTGGCTGGTCGAGGCGCGTGCGCGCTCGGCGCCGCCCGCGGTGATGAAGGCCGGCCGCGACTGAGCGAGTGCGCGCGGCGCTAACGCGTCTCCCAGAAGCCCCGGTGCGTGGCGACCATCTCGTCGGCCACCTCGGGCACCGGCCCGATCACCTCGATGCGCTTCTGTCCGCGCGCGAACACCTCGCGGCAGGGCAGGCTGAGGGTCGGGTTCTCGGGATGGTCGCCGGTGAGCGCAAGCAATGCGCTCTCTTCGGCGCCGTAGACGACGCGGCCGATGTTCGCCCAATAGCTCGTGCCCGCGCACATCGCACAGGGCTCGAAGGTGGTGACCAGCGTGCACTGCCACAGGTAGTCGGCCGGCCAGTTCTGCGCGGCATGGCGCGCGAGCGTGGCTTCGGCGTGCTGCACGGTGTCGATGTTGCCCTGCTCGGCGAGGATCGTCTCGCCGTCGGGCGCGACCAGCACCGCGCCGAACGGATGCCGGCCCATCGCCATGGCGCGCCGCGCCACGGCATCGGCGCGGCGCAGTGCCTCGATCGCCTGCGCCGGCGTCATGCAGTGCACCCCGTGCGCGAAACACCGCGGAACCGGCTTTGCCGGGCCGCTGGTGTTGCCCCCGGCGAGGGGGTGGGCGAAGCGACACGAAGTGCGCGAAGCCTGGGGGAGTGCCTCATGCTCATGCCTGCGACCCCCGGTGCGCCCAGCCGGTCGTGTGCTTCTCGACCGCGCTGAAGAGCTCGTACATCAGCATCGCCATCGCGCCGACCACCATCAGGCCCGCAAAGGCCAGGCCCATCTGCATGGCCGAGCCGGCCGAGATCAGCAGGTAGCCGATGCCCTCGTTGGCCGCGGTCATCTCGCTGACCGTGGTGCCCACGAACGCCAGCGTGATCGCCACCTTGAGCGAGCCGAAGAAGTAGGGCATCGAGCGTGGCAGGCCGATCTTCATGAGCACGTCCCAGCGCTTGGCGCCGAGCACGCGCAGCACGTCCTCGAGCTCGGGCTCCAGCGTGGCGAGGCCGGTCGCGATGTTGACCATGATCGGGAAGAAGCTGATCAGGAAGGCCGTGAGGATCGCGGGACCGACGCCAATGCCGAACCACACCACGAGGATCGGCACGAAGGCCGCCTTGGGCAGCGCGTTGAAGGCCGTCATGAGCGGATAGATCGCGGCATAGGCCAGGCGCGAACTGCCGATCACGAAGCCCAGCAGCACGCCCACGACGATGGCCAGACCGAAGCCCGCCATCGTGACCCAGAAGGTGCGCCAGGCGTGGCCCGCGATGATGGCCTTGAATTCCCAGAACTGTTCCCAGATGCGCAGCGGGCTCGGGAAGATGAAGTCCGACACGCCGAAGCCCGCGCAGATCACCTGCCACAGCAGGATCACCGCCACGAGCAGCAGCCAGGGCGACCAGCGTTCGAGTTGCTTGGTGTTCTTCATGGCTGCTTCCTCAATGCGCGGCCGCGGCAGTGGCTTTGGCCGTCGCTGCGCCGCCGCGGATCGCGCCGATGTGGCCGCGCAGTTCGAGCACGATGTCGGTGAATTCCTTGGTGTAGGTGACCTCGAGTTCGCGCGGGCGCGGCAGTTCGATCTCGCGCTTCACCACGAAGCGGCCCGGGCTCTTGCTCATCACGTAGACCGTGTCGGCCAGGAACACCGATTCGCGCAGGTCGTGCGTGACCAGGATCACGTTGAACTGCTGCTCGGTCCAGAGGTCGCGCAGGATGCACCAGAGCTCTTCGCGCGTGAACGCGTCGAGCGCGCCGAAGGGCTCGTCGAGCAGCAGCATCTTGGGCTCGTGGATCAGCGCGCGGCAGATGCTCGCACGCTGCTGCATGCCGCCCGACAGCTGCCAGGGAAACTTGTCTTCGTAGCCGGCCAGGCCCACCTTCTGCAGCAGCTTGCGGGCGCGCTCCTCGTATTCCTTGCGCTTCGCCTTGAAGCTCGACCGGTAGGGTTCGACGATCTCCAGCGGCAGCAGCACGTTGTCGACCGTGGTGCGCCAGGGCAGCAGCGACGGCGCCTGGAAGGCCATGCCCGAGATCTTCAGCGGCCCGGTCACGGGCTGGCCGTCGATGCGGATCTTGCCCATCGACGGCATCTTCAGCCCCGTGGTGAGCTTCATGAAGGTCGACTTGCCGCAGCCCGACGGGCCGACGATGGCGATGAACTCGCCGCGCTTCACCTGCAGGTCGATGGCCTCGACCGCGAAATGGTTCGCGCGCAGCAGTTCTTCGTTGTAGGCGAGCCAGACGTCCTGGAATTCGACGAAGGGCGTCACTTGCGCAGCACCCCGCCCAGCTCGGCCGCGGGCGGCAGCAGTGCGGCGGTCCACACCGCCTCGGCGCTCACGCGCGTCTTGGTGTTGAACGCATCCGACACCTGCGAGGCCATGAGCGACATGCGGGCCGCGTTCGCCGCGCCGAAGCCCTCGGCGCGCGCATCGGCGCTGTTGATGACGGTGTCGATCGCGAGTTGCAGGCGACGCGTTTCGAGCTTGCTGTCGATGATGCCGTCGCGGGCCTTGACCGATTCGATTCCCATCGCCGGATTGGCGATGACTTCCTTCGCACCCTTGGCAAAGGCCGAGAGGAATTTCTTCACCGCCTCGGGGTTCTCCTTGATGAGCTTGGGCGACGCGATGATCACGTTGCCGTAGAGCTTCACGCCGTAGTCCGGGTAGGGAAGGATCACCACGTCGGCCGTCTTGGCGCCGCGTGCCTCGAGGTTGAGCAGCGAGGTGAAGGTGAAGCCGGTGATCGCGTCGATGTCGCCGCGCATCAGCATGGTCTCGCGCAGCGTCGGGTCCATGGCGGTCCAGTTGACCGTGCCGATGTTGTTGGCCTTGGCGAAGATCGGGAACGCGCGGCGCCCGGCGTCGAACACCGGCGCGCCGAGTTTCTTGCCCGCCAGGTCGGCCGGCTTGGTGATGCCGCTCTTCTTGAGCGCCATGACCGACGCGGGCGTGTTGTTGTAGACCATCATCACCGCGACGGGCTTGTTGGGGCTGTCGGGGTTGTTAGCGTGGAATTCCATCAGCGCCGCCAGGTCGGCAAAGCCCATGTCGTAGGCACCCGAGGCCACGCGCGTGACCGTGCCGCCCGAGCCGTTGCCCGCGTCGATGGTCACGTCGAGGCCGGCGGCCTTGAAGTAGCCCTTCGCGGCCGGGTGGAGGAACAGCGCCGAGGGGCCCTCGAAGCGCCAGTCGAGCTGGAACTTGATCGGCGTCGTGGTCTGCGCGAGGGCAGGGGACAGGCCCAGGCCGAGGGCCGAGGCGGCGAGGAAGGACTGGAGCAGTTGGCGCTTGTTCATGCGGAATTTTTGTAAAGGTGAATTGCTGCGGCATTCAAGCAAAAACGGTGCCCGCACGCGATTGGTGCGAACCCTGCCGGCACACGGCGGCGGTGCGTGGCGTGCACCTTGTCAGGGATCGGACGGGCAGTGCGGCCACGGGGCACCAAATCCGTGCCATTGCGTGGCAGACTGGCCGGCAGAACAAAGTTGCCGCAACGACGGCCTCAGGGAGCAAAGAAGGATGCCATGCAATGAAGGGCCGGATCGCGGCCATCGCATCGAGAAAACCATACGCCGGTTTTTGTTGTGCCTTTCGCTCGCTTTTGCGGGCTGCGGCGCGACCACGCGCGTCCACGCCGATGGCTGCGCCGTCGAAAAGACTGGTGAGACGCTGATGGCGAGGGTGCGTGGGCAGTACCAAGTCACCGCACTTGTTAACGGCGAGACCCCGGTGACCTTCCTGGTGGACACGGGCGCGGAGACCAGCGTCGTCGACATCGATCTTGCCGAGCGCCTGGGCTTGCCGGCGCGCCCTGGGCGCCGGACTTTCCTGATCGGTACCGACGGGCTGCGCGGAAAGTCATATCCGAAGGTGACGATCGAGCGCCTCGTGTTTGCCGGTGTGGAGTTCCAAGACGCCGCCATGGCCCAGGCTGAGAGGAAGGCCGAAGAACTGCGGCGGCCGCAGGGCACCATCGGCGCGGACCTGCTCTCGCGCTTCGACGTGGAATTCGACTTCCCCAACGAACGCCTGGCGCTCTACCGGGTGAGCCCATGCGGATCGGGTCATATCGGCTTTCGACCCTGGCTCGCGCCACACGACGCGGTGCCCGTGAAGATCGCGGCGCGCAACATCGTCTCGCTTCCCGTGATCGTCGATGGCACCGAGCTCGAACTGGCGCTCGACACAGGCGCCACGCGGACCAAGATCCCGCTCAAGACGGCCGCCCGGAAGCTGAGCATGGATCTCGAACGACTGAAGCAGGACGCGCCCGAGACCATCAGCCGCAGCACTCATGGCACGCAGATGCGCAACTACGCGCAGCGCTTCGAGAGCGTCCGGATCGGTGCCGCCACCTACCGCAACATTGTCATCAAGGTGTCGGAGATCCAGGTCGATCCCTACGACGGCTTGCTCGGGCTGGACTTCCTTCATTCGCGCAAGGTGTGGATCTCGTACGCCACACGGCAGCTGCTGGTGGCGCGGACGCGCTGACCCGGCATCCCGCGCCGCGCGCGGCCTTTTACAAGCGATAAGGAAAGCACGGCATCCGGCACTAATCCTCGTCTCCATCGCTTTGATGCGGCACGCGGTGGAAAAGCGAGGTCCCGTCGCTACATTGATTTCATCCCTCGTTCTCTCAACCAGGAGCAAAGATGAAATACCAGAAATCCGCTGAAGCCGTGGCCGCGTTGACGTCCGAGCAATTCCACGTCACCCAGCAAAGCGGCACCGAGCGTGCTTTCACCGGCGAGTACGACAAGCATTTCGAGCCGGGCATCTATGTCGACGTGGTGTCGGGCGAGCCGCTGTTCGCCTCTTCGGCCAAGTTCAACTCGGGCTGCGGCTGGCCCGCATTCTCCAAGCCGATCGAGGCGCAGACCGAGCTCAGGGACGCCTCGCACGGCATGGTCAGGACGGAGGTTCGCTCCAAGCATGCCGACAGCCACCTGGGACACGTCTTCGACGACGGCCCGAGCGAGATGGGCGGCCTGCGCTACTGCATCAATTCGGCCAGCCTGCGTTTCGTGCCGCGCGACCAGATGGAAGCCCAGGGCTACGGCGCCTACCTGCCGCAAGTGGAAGCCGGCCGCTGACAGGTCGCTTCCCCACAACGCCCTTCAGAGCAAAGGAACCCATACATGCGTCCAGAACGACCTCCCACCCCAGCGCCCGAACTCCGCGTCGACACGTGGATCGATGCCAACGGCGAGCCCTTGGCCCAGCCGCTGCAGCTCTCCGATCTCGGGGACGGCTACAAGATCATCTATTGCTTCCAGCATTGGTGCCCGGGCTGCCATTCGAACGGCTTTCCCACGCTGCGCCGCCTGCAGGACAAACTCGAGGGCGCGCCGGTCGGGTTCGCGGTGATCCAGACCGTCTTCGAAGGCGCGGACGTCAACACCTTCGACAAGCTGCGCACCGACCAGCAGAAGTTCGGCCTCAAGATGCCCTTCGGCCACGACGTGCCGCCGCAGGGCCGGCGCTATCCCTCCTTCATGGAGGACTACGGAACCGGGGGCACGCCCTGGTTCACCGTCATCGATCCCGAGGGGAATGTGGTGTTCTCCGATTTCCGGCTCAATGCCGAAGCCCTCATCGAGGCACTCGCGGTCGACGGCGCCGACGCCAAGCAGCGCTGAAACCCCTGAACGCAAAGGCCTCATGAAAAGCTTCGACAGCGTCATCATCGGTTCCGGGCAGGCCGGACCTTCCCTCTCCGTGGCACTCGCAACGCGCGGCCAGCGCGTGGCCCTGGTGGAAGGGGCAAGCCTCGGTGGCACCTGCGTCAACACCGGCTGCACGCCCACGAAGACACTGCGGAAGTCGGCGCGCGTCGCGCACATGGCGCGCCACGCCGCCGAGTTCGGCGTCCGCGTCGGCGAGGTCGAGGTCGACTTCGGCGCTGCGATGGCCAGGATGAGGGCGCGCAGCGATGCCTCGCGCAGCAGCGTCGAAGAATGGCTGGCGGCAGCAGAGGGTGTCGAGGTGATCCGCGGGTGGGGCCGCTTCGAGGGGCGAGACGGCAACGGCCGGTTCATCGTCGGTGTGGGCGAGGACAGGCTGGTTGCCGAACGCGTGTTCCTGAACACCGGCACGCGGGCGTTCGTGCCGCCTGTGCCGGGCCTCGACGAGGTGCCCCATCTCGACAACGCGGCGCTGCTGGCGCTCACCGAGCGGCCGGCGCACCTCGTCGTGGTCGGGGGCAGCTACATCGGGCTCGAGATGGGTCAGATGTTTCGCCGCCTCGGATCGGAAGTCACTCTCATCCATCGTTCGGAGCGGCTGGCCGAGCGCGAGGACGACGACGTCTCCGGCATCATCGCGGACTTCCTGCGCGAAGAGGGCGTTGCGCTGCACCTGAATGCCGGCATCGCCCGCGTAGGCAAGAACATGCGCGGTATCGCCGTGACGCTGGAAGACGGCACGTCCGTGGCTGGCAGCCATCTGCTCTTTGCGACGGGCCGTGTGCCGAACACCGAAAAGCTGAACGTCGACAGCGTGGGCCTGAAGACCGACGCGCGAGGCTACATCCCCACCGACGCCAAGCTCCGGACCGAGGTGCCCGGTATCTGGGCGCTGGGCGACGTGAACCGGCGCGGCGCCTTCACCCATACCAGCTACCACGACCATGAGATCGTGCTGGCCGATCTCGATGAACGCGGCGAGATGCACCAGCTGGAGGACGCCGACCGGCGCCCGGCCACCTACGCGATGTTCACCGACCCGCCGCTCGGGCGCGTCGGCCTCTCGCTTGGCGAGGCGCGCGCGCTGGCGCGCAACGGGCGAAAAATCCTGGTCGCGGAAATGCCGATGGCCGAGATCAGCCGCGCGAAGGAAGAGAGCGAATCCGCCGGGCTCATTCGCCTCATCGTCGATGGCGACACCGAGGCGTTCCTCGGTGCGACCGTGCTCGGCCTGTCGGGCGACGAAGTGATCGCCGTGCTCTCCAACTTCATGGCCACGGGCGCCAGCTACAAGGTGATGCAGCAGGCGCTGCCGGTGCATCCCACCATCGCCGAACTCCTGCCCTCGATCCTCGCGCGGCTCGCGCCTTTGGCGGCGCCATAGATCCCGGGGCGCCCGCAGCCAGGCCGCGCAGCACCTGTGCGGCAGATCTCAAATTTTCCAAGGAGGAACCATGTCAACTGGATTCATTCGCGATCGCAGCAGCGCCACGCTGGCCGAACTGTGCAGCCTGAAGGGCAAGGTGGCGGTGGTGACCGGCGCCGCCAAGGGCATCGGGCTGTCGTGCGCGCGCAGGCTGGCCGAGGCCGGCGCGGCGGTAGCGCTGTTCGACATCGACGAGGCGGGCGTGCGCAAGGCCGCCTCGCAGCTGGCCAGCGATTTCGGTGTCGAGACGGCCGGCCAGCGCGTCGACAGCTCGGACGCCGACGACGTGCGCAAGGCCATCGCTGCCTGCATGGCGAAGTTCGGCAAGCTCGACATCTGGATCAACAACGCGGGCATCTTTCCCGAGATCTCGACGCTCGACATCACCGACGTGGAATACGACCGGCTGATGAACCTGAATCAGCGCGGCATGTTCCTCGCGGCCCGCGACGCGGCGCGCGAAATGACCCGCAATCCGAATGGCGGCGTGATCGTCAACATGATCTCGGTCTCGGGGCTGGTGGCCGCCACCAACTCGGCGCACTACGTTGCCGGCAAGCACGCGATGGCGGGCGCCACCAAGGCGTTTGCGCGCGACCTGGCGCCACACGGCATCCGCGTGCTCGCGGTGGCGCCCACCCTGATCCGCACCCCGGGCGTCGAGGCGGGCATGTCAGGCAGCGAAGAAAGCCGTGAGGCGCTCGAGGCTTTCATCGGGCGCATCCCGCTGGGCCGTGCCGGCGAGGCCGACGAGGTGGCGCGCGTCGTGTTCTTCGCCGCGAGCGAGCTCTCGGCCTTCATGACCGGCTCGACCCTCATCGTCGACGGCGGGGAGCTGGTGTTGTAATTTGACGCATGAACGCTGTACGCGAGAATTTCGGCCTGCCCCTCCTCGTCGCGCTGGCGTTCCTGCTCGGGTTTGTACTGCATCGCGGTTCGATCTGCGCGGTCGTGGCGAGCCGGGATCTGGTGCTTCAGCGCCAGCCCGGCCGGCTGCTGGGTTTTGCCGAGGCCGCGCTGATCGCCACCATGGTGTTGACCGCGGTGTCGGCTTTCCCCAGGCCGATGCCGGACTGGGCTGACTGGCCGCTCGTGTTGCTGGGCGCCTCGATGCTCGGTGTGGGTGCCTTCATCAATGGCGCCTGTGCGTTCGGCACCATCGGGCGGATCGGCACCGGCGACCTGGGTTTCGTCTCGACCTTTGCAGGCATTTTCTTCGGCGGCTGGCTGGCCAGATGGCTGTACGCCGATGCCACGATCCACGCCGTGCACCCGGCCGCGGCGCCTGCGGTCACGCTGCTGCCGGCGCTCGTGCTGCTGGCGCTGGTGATGGTGCTTCGCTATCGTCTTGCGGGCGGTGCGACGTCCGAGTTTCTTCGTGTCAGCGCAACCATGGCGATCGTCGGTCTGGTCTACGCGCTGCTCGACACGGCGATCCCCGATTGGGCGCTGGCGCATGCGCCGCGCTACATCCTGGCGTTGGCCGTGTTCCCGACCGCCATCGCCGCAGCCTTGATGATCGGAAGCATCGCAAGCGGCCTGTTCTCCGGCGAGCGCATCCGCTGGCGCTGGCCCGACCGGGCCGCCCTGTTCAGGCGCGCCGTTGGCGGCAGCCTGATGGGCGCCGGCGCGATGCTGGCGCCCGGCAGCAACGACACCCTGCTGCTGTCGGGCGTTCCGTCGGGCGCGCCGCAGGCGCTGGTCGCCTACGTCACGCTGTTTGCCACCATCGCCGTGCTGGTCAAGCTCCAGGACGCCGCCCGCGGCGGCGGCCTGGGCCGGGCCCGGCGCTAGGCCGGGCCGGCCTTTCCTTTACTTGATGGCCGTTGTCGCGTTGGCCACGGCCAGCGCGGTCATGTTGACCACGCGCCGCACCGTCGACGAGGGCGTGAGCACATGCGCCGAGCCGGCGCCGCCGAGCAGGATCGGGCCCACCGTGATGCCGTTGGCGCCCGTCATCTTGAGCACGTTGTAGAGGATGTGCGCCGCGTCGAGGTTGGGGCACACCAGCAGGTTGGCCTCGCCCGTGAGCGTGGTCTCGGGCAGCGCATAGCGGCGCACCTCTTCCGACAGGGCCGAATCGCCGTGCATCTCGCCGTCGCATTCGACGTCGGGCGCCATCTGCGCGAACAGGTCGCGCGCGAGGCGCATCTTGCGGCCCGAACCGCGCGCCGAGCTGCCGTAGTTGGAGTGCGAAAGAAAAGCGACCTTTGGCGGCAGCCCGAACCGGCGCACTTCCTCGGCCGCCATCATCGCGATGCTCGCGAGCATTTCGGCGCTCGGGTCTTCATTGACGTTGGTGTCGGTGATGAACACGGTGCGCTTCTCGAGCGTGAGCGCGTTCAGCGTGGCGAAGCCCGGCGAGCCGCGCTTCAGTCCGATCAGGCTGCGGATGTGCTCGAGGTGCGCATCGAAGCGGCCCACCAGTCCGCAGATCATGGCGTCGGCGTCGCCCAGGTGCAGCATCAGCGCGGCGATCGCCGTGTTCGAGCGGCGCACCGCGGCCTTCGCGGCCTCGGGCGTCACGCCGTTGCGGCCCATGAGCTTGTGGTAGGTCTCCCAGTAGGTGCGGAAGCGCGGATCGTCCTCGGGGTCGACGATCTCGAAGTCGGTGCCCGCGCGGATGTGCAGGCCCGCCTTCTTGATGCGCGCCTCGATCACGGCGGGGCGCCCGACCAGGATCGGCTGCGCAAGGCCCTCGTCGACGGCCCACTGCGCCGCGCGCAGCACGCGCTCGTCCTCGCCCTCGGCGTAGGCCACGCGCTTGGCGGCCGCGATCTTGGCGGCGCTGAACACCGGGCGCATGAACATGCCGGTCTGGTAGACGAAGCGCGTCAGGTGCTGCCGGTAGGCCTCCATGTCCTCGATCGGGCGCGTGGCCACGCCCGAGGCGGCTGCGGCCTTCGCCACCGCCGGCGCAATGCGCAGGATGAGGCGCGAGTCGAAGGGCTTCGGAATCAGGTAGTCGGGGCCGAACGCCAGTTCCTGGCCGGCATAGGCCGTGGCCACTTCCTCGGAGATGTCGGCCTTGGTGAGGTCGGCGATCTCGCGCACGCAGGCGAGCTTCATTTCCTCGGTGATCTTGCTGGCGCCGCAGTCGAGCGCGCC
>CAMLCW010000103.1 GCA_946478645.1 uncultured Variovorax sp. | reverse complement strand
GGCTTCGGCGATCGCCGCAAGGCGATGCTCGAGGACATCGCGGTGCTCACCGGCGCCACGGTCATCTCCGAAGAGACCGGCAAGCAGCTCGACAAGGCCACGCTCGACGACCTGGGCCGCGCCAAGCGCGTCGAGGTGCAGAAGGAGAACACCATCATCATCGACGGCGCGGGCGACCAGGCGCGCATCGACGCGCGCGTGAAGTCGATCCAGGCGCAGATCGAGCAGGCCACGAGCGACTACGACCGCGAGAAGCTGCAGGAGCGCGTGGCCAAGCTCGCGGGCGGCGTGGCCGTGATCCGTGTGGGCGCCGCGACCGAGGTCGAGATGAAGGAGAAAAAAGACCGCGTCGACGATGCGCTGCACGCCACGCGCGCGGCGGTCGAGGAAGGCATCGTGCCGGGCGGCGGCGTGGCGCTGCTGCGCGCGCGCGCGGCGCTCTCCGAGCTCAAGGGCGCCAACGCCGACCAGGACGCGGGCATCCGCATCGCGCTGCGCGCGCTCGAGGCACCGCTGCGCGCGATCGTCGCCAACGCGGGCGTCGAGCCCTCGGTGGTGGTGGCGAAGGTGCTCGAGGGCCAGGGCAACCACGGCTACGACGCCTCCACCGGCGAGTACGGCGACCTGGTCGTGCTCGGCGTGGTCGATCCGACGAAGGTCACGCGCACCGCACTGCAGAACGCGGCCTCGATCGCAGGGCTGATCCTCACCACGGATGCGACCGTGGCCGAGCTGCCGAAGCCCGCCGAGAAGGTACCGGCGATGCCGCCGGGCGGTGGCATGGACTTCTGAGTCCGCTTCGTTTTTTTCTCCAAGGGCCAAGCGGCGTCCCGGCAGGGGCGCCGCTTTTTTCCATGCAGCTTGCCGCCTTCCGCATCCGCGTATCCAATCGGCTTTTTGGGAGACACCATGACAAGTACCTCGAACAACATCGGCCGGCTGCACGGCAAGACCGCGCTGGTCACCGGCGCGGCGCAGGGCATCGGCAAGGGCATTGCGCTGCGGCTGGCACAGGAGGGCGCCGACATCGTGCTGCACGTGCGCAGCGACGACGACCGCGCGCGCGAAGCCGCGCGCGAGATCGAGGCGCTGGGCCGCACCTGCGAGGTGGTGGCCGCCGACATGGCCGACATGGCGGCCGTGCGCCAGGTGATGCCGCGCGCACTTGCGCGCTTCGCGGCCGTCGACATCCTCGTCAACAACGCCGGCATCGAGCGGCATGCGGGCTTTCTCGAAGCGAGCGAAGAAGACTACGACGCGGTGCTCGACGTGAACCTCAAGGGCCCGTTCTTCCTGATGCAGGCGTTTGCGAAAGCCCTGGCAGCCGCAGGCCGTCCGGGCCGCGTGATCCACATCAGCTCGGTGCACGAGGAACTGCCGTTTCCGAACTTCACGGCCTACTGCGCGAGCAAGGGCGGGCTCAAGATGCTGATGCGCAATGCCGCGATCGAACTCGCGCCGCTCGGCATCACGGTGAACAACGTGGCGCCCGGTGCGATCCGCACGCCGATCAACGCGAAGCTGCTCGACGACCCCGCGCAGCTGCAGCGGCTGCTCGGCCAGATACCGCTCGGGCGCATGGGCGAGCCGGCCGACGTGGCGGGCGCGGTCGCGTTCCTCGCCTCGGACGACGCGAGCTACATCACCGGCAGCAGCATCGTCGTCGACGGCGGCCTGCTCTGGAACTACCAGGAGCAGTAGCCTCGGAACAGGCGCTCAGCCGAAGAACAGCCAGCCGGCCGCCGCGGCCAGCGCCACCACCACCACCGGCGAAAAGCGCGCGTAGACCAGCAGGCCGAACGCGGCCAGCGCGAGCGCGAAGTCGGCGCGGCCGTGGATGGCGCCGGTCCACACCGGGTCGTAGAGCGCCGACAGCAGGATGCCGACCACGCCCGCGTTGACGCCGGCCATGGCCGACTGGACCGAAGCGCGCTGGCGCAGCGCATCCCAGAACGGCAAGGCGCCCACCACCATCAGGAAGCCCGGCAGGAAGATGGCCACCAGAAACACCAGGCCGCCGGCCCAACCCGACAGCGGCCCCTGCATCACCGCGCCGAGGTAGGCCGCGAAGGTGAAGAGCGGGCCGGGCACCGCCTGCGCCGCGCCGTAGCCCGCGAGGAAGTAGTCATCGCTCACCGCGCCGGCGGGCACGAGCGTGGACTGCAGCAGCGGCAGCACCACATGCCCGCCGCCGAAGACCAGCGCGCCCGCGCGGTAGACGCCGTCGATCGGCCCCCACGGTGCCGAGCCGCTGGTGGAGGCGAGCAGCGGCAGGCCCACGAGCAGCGCGGCAAACAGCACCAGCGCGACCATGCCGGCGCGCCGCGTCACGCCATAGCCGACGTGGGTCGGTCCCTGCGGCTGCGCCTGCTTCAGCAGGCCCCAGCCGACCAGCCCGCACAAGGCGATGGCGCCGACCTGCGCCAGCGCCGACGGCAGCAGCAGCGTGAGCAGCGCCGCGAAGATCGCCAGGCCGGCCCGCTGCCGGTCGGGGCAGAGCGACTTCGCCATGCCCCAGACCGCCTGTGCAACCACCGCCACGGCCACCACCTTGAGCCCGTGCACGGCACCCGAGGCGGCGAGGTTGCCGTAGCGCGAGATGCCGTAGGCGAACGCGATCAGCGCGAAGGCCGACGGCAGCGTGAACCCGGCCCAGGCCATCAGCGCGCCGAGCCATCCCGCACGCGAGAGGCCGAGCGCCATGCCGACCTGGCTGCTTGCGGGCCCGGGCAGGAACTGGCACAGCGCCACCAGGTCGGAATAGCTGCGGTCGTCGAGCCAGCGGCGCCGCTCGACGAACTCGGTGCGGAAATAGCCCAGGTGCGCGATCGGCCCGCCGAACGAGGTCAGGCCGAGGCGAAGGAAGGCCCACAGGACTTCGAACACCCCGCCGGGGCGCGGGGCTGAGCGAGCGCGTTCGGGAAGGGGGGAGGTAGGAGTTGGTCCGGGGGCGTTCATTGCAGCTGGCACGTTCTTGGCTGGCAGCGCATTCTGCTGCCAGCCCGGCCCTGCGGATTGTGAGCGCGAATCACCCGTCTCGGCTCCCTTGCGGCCAATCCCGCGGGCTTCAGCCGGGCTTCACGCCGCCGTTTCGCTGCGCCTCTTCTTCGAGCGCACTGCCGCCGGTCGACTCCGACACGTCGATGTCCTCGCTGTCCTGGCGCGTCGGGGATCGCCGCTCGGGCGTTACGGGCGCGGGTGCCGGTGGATGTGGCTGGGAAGCGGCGCCATCGTCCGGGGCGGTCGGATGCGGATCATTGTTCATTTGCGACTCCTGATTGGCGGGAAGCTACATCGACCGGTCGTCGCCGCTTGTAGGTCCTCGCCTCTCCGTGGCTGCGCTCCATGCAGCCTTGTCGCGCTGCTTTCGCCCGGGCCTGCGGTGGGCGTTCGAACTGCCGTGCAGTGGACGTCCAGGATCTGCTGCTCCATGGGACGACGACCAGCCGGTGCAGGGTGCCGTGCTCCTTCAAGCGGCGTCCGGCGCGACGATACGGCCAACTCGACGCCGGCGAGCCAGACGGCGGAACGCAAGCTCACGAATGCTTCCCCCGGGGCTGCCGATGCCGCGATCTCGGATCGACTGTTGCGGGCTGCTCCTTGCACCTATCAACACTGCCAGTTGTCCGGGTCCACGCCGTAGCGAACCATTTGGCGTTTCGGCCGAAGGACCATCATGCGCACACTGCTGATCGACAATCACGATTCGTTTACCTACAACCTCTTCCAATACTTGGCCGCCTGTAACGGGCAAGTGCCCCTGGTGGTGAAGAACGACCAGCTCGGCTGGGACGAAGTCGAGCGGCTGGAATTCGACAACATCGTGATCTCGCCGGGTCCAGGACGCCCGCAGCGGCCGTCTGATCTGGGCATCTCCGCGGATGCGCTGCAGCGCTCGCGCAAACCCGTGCTCGGCGTATGCCTTGGCCACCAGGCCATTGCCCACCACTGCGGCGCCACGGTCGATCTCGCGGTCCGCCCTATGCATGGGCGGCTCGACCGCGTCTCCCATGCCCAGCGCGACCTGTTCCGCGGCATTCCAGACCGCTTCGAGGCGGTGCGCTACCACTCGCTCGCCGTCACGCAGCTGCCCGCATCGCTGCAGCCCCTGGCCTGGACCGCGGACGGCACCCTCATGGCGCTGCGCCATATCTCCCGCCCCTGGTGGGGCGTGCAGTTCCACCCGGAGTCGATCTGCACGGAATTCGGCGCCCGGCTGCTGCGGAACTTCCTCGAGCTGAGCGAAGAGTGGTGTGCCGAACTCGCGCGACGCGACGCCGTGGGACATGCTGCGCCCGGCTCGCGCGCCGGCCCGTCACGACCGCTCTCGCTGCACGCGGACTGCATCGACAGTTCCGCTCACGCTGAAAGCGTGTTCATTGCCGCGTTCTCGCAGAGCGAGACCTCGTTCTGGCTCGACAGCAGCCTGGCCGAACCCGGGCGCGCCCGGTATTCGTTCATGGGCGATGCCACCGGGCCCCATGCCCAGGTGCTGACCTACTGGACCGCTCCACGCGAACTCCTGGTGCGTCGGGGGGCCGTCGTACAGACGCGGCGCGAGAGCATCTTTGACTATTTGCGCGACCACCTGCCGGATGCCCGACCCGTGGGACCGAGCCTGCCCTTCGAGTTCACCGGCGGCTACGTGGGCTATTTCGGCTACGAGCTCAAACGTGAACTCGAGGGTCAGTACCGGCATGACGCCGCGACACCGGATGCGGTGTGGATCATGGCCGACCGGTTTCTCGCGTTCGACCATGCCGAGCAGCAGGTCTGGATCGTCTGTCTCGACGAAGGCCCGCTGTGCGAGGTCAACGTCAAGTGGATGCGCGCGATGCACGAGTTGCTGCAAGGTCCTCCGGCCGCGCACATGCCCGAGGCCGCACGGCAGGCACCGTCGATCGGCGGTGCAGAGGGATTGAAAAAGCTCCGGTGGCAGGTGGAGCTGCCCGCGTACCGTGACCAGATCTTGCGGTGTCAGCATGAGATCCTCCAGGGCGAGACGTACGAGGTCTGCCTGACCAATCGGCTCGTCGGTGAAGGTCGCATCGACGCGCTCGCGGTCTACCGCGTGCTGCGCGCACGCAACCCCGCGCCCTACGCCGCCTACCTGCGCACGGGCGGCTACGTTGTGCTCTGTGCCTCGCCCGAACTCTTCCTGCGCATCGGCAGCGACCGGACGGTCGACTCTAGACCCATCAAGGGTACTGCGGCGCGTGGTGCCACGCCCGAAGAAGACCTCGCCCTCGCCGAGGCGCTTCTCGCCGACGAGAAGACGCGCGCGGAAAACCTGATGATCGTCGACCTGCTGCGCAATGACCTCAACCGCGTCTGCGAAATCAACAGCGTGCACGTGCCCGGTCTGTTTGAGGTCGAGACCTACGCCACGGTCCACCAGCTGGTCAGCACCATCAGGGGGCGGCTGCGCGAGGATTTGGGTCCTGTGGATTGCGTGCGCGCCGTCTTCCCAGGCGGCTCGATGACAGGTGCGCCCAAGGTGCGCACGATGAAGATCCTCGACGAGCTGGAAGGCGCCGCACGCGGCATCTACTCCGGCAGCCTCGGCTACCTTTCGCTCGACGGCACCGCCCAACTCAACATCGTGATCCGCACGATCGTGGTTGCGAACGGCCTCGTCTCCATCGGCGCGGGGGGCGCGATCGTCGCGATGTCCGACCCCGACGAGGAGGTCGACGAGATCGTCCTCAAGGCCCGCGCGCCCTGGGACGCACTTCGGGAATGCGGCGCCCCGCTGGGGCCGACGCCGGGCACGTCCCGAGCCGACGCCCTCTCGGGCGGCCCGCCCTTCGGCCCGGACCCCTCGGGCGATGCCGAAGCGCCCGGCAACGATCCGCAGCCCGGCCGTGGCTAGCGCGGCAGCGAACCGCCGGGGCGTGACCCTCATGCTCCTGGCGATGGCGTGCTACGTCTCGAACGACACTTTCGTCAAGCTCATTGCCGTCCAGCTTCCTCCCGGGCAAATCCTCGCCGTGCGTGGCGCGTTTGCCAGTGTCCTGGTGATCGCCGTCACCATCCGAACATGGGGCGGCTGGCATGACATCCTGAGGCCTGTCATGGGGCTACGGTGTGCGCTGGAAGTGGCCACGGCGCTCGCTTCCGTCGTTGCACTCTCGCTGGTGCCGCTCGCCGTCGTGACATCGCTCATGATGACCGCGCCCTTGCTCATTGCCATGGCCGCGATGGCCCTGCGGTGGGAGCCCTGGCGCAAGTGGCGCGTTGTCGCGGCCGGCACGGGTCTCACGGGAACGCTGCTTGTCGTCAGACCGTCGCTGAATGTCGACGTCCCGACCGTCGGCATCGTCTTCGCACTCCTGTGCGCGGTCTCGCTCGCCGCTCGGGACCTCGTGACCCGTCGCATGCCGGCCTCCATCCCATCGGCGACGATCGCGAGCGCCACCACACTGGCGGTCGCTATCGCCGGAGGGCTGATCGGCCTCGGAGAGCACTGGCGGGCGCTGGCACTTCATGAGCTTGCAGCGCTCGCCGCCGCCGCAGGATGCGCCGCAGCAGGGAACTACGCGCTCATTGCAGCCTGCCGGGGCGTTGACCTTTCGATCGTCACGCCGTTTCGCTACAGCATCATTGTCTGGGCTGTGCTGCTGGGCTACTTCGTCTGGGGCGAAGTGCCGGACCTGAGCGCGATCGGCGGGATCGTGCTGATCGCGGCGGCGGGCGCCTGTGCGGCATTCTGGAGCCACCATGACCGGCGGGGTTGAGCCAGCAGGTGATCGGGCCGGCCGGTTGTCCCGCTCGTGATCCTCGGCGTTGTCCACGCTGGGACCAAGCGCACCTGGACACCGAACTCCACCTGAATTGACGCCCTGGTGATGCAGACCTCCGAGTCGTGCGCAGCGACACCCGTGCAAACCGTCCCTTGTTCAGCGCAGCTGCCGGTGTCCACTGGCCTGGCACTTCTTTCGCTGGGAACGGAACCCTCATTGGCAGAATGCGACCGACAGCCGGAACCGGGCCAGATGCAGACGTTCAGAACGAGGCTTCTGGTCGGGTAGTCTCTCGCGCATGAGCTACCAAATTTCGACCGCGCGCGCGGTGACGTGGCAGGAGTTCGCCGGGTTGATGGATTCGGTAGGCTGGGGTGGCGGCTACGACGAGGTATCGTTTCAGCGTTCGTATAGTGCCTATCCGCTGGTCGTGCACGCGCGTGCCGATGAAGGAATGCTGCTCGGGTACGTCTCCGCCTTCGGCGACGGAGCCTTCAGCACCATCGACCGGTTTGGGGTTGTGAGGCTCGGCGATTCAGATTCTCGCGACAGCAGGCCACGGTCGCGGTTCACCTTCGTCACTCAAGTTGGCACGGTCGGTCGATGAGCATCGGTGTATTCGCCGAGATGCCGGCAACATCCGGTTCAACAGCCAAATGCTTCTGCAGGTCACCTGGTCGAGCGCCTTGTACCGTGGCCACCTGCGGGCCCAAAACGACCGACGGTGTCCAGCCGAGGACTCACTGGGAGGCCGTGACGAACTTCCGCTTCCGGCGGCGGATCCGACCGGTCAATGCAACAGATACGCTGAACATTTCAGCGTCCGTCTGCCAAGCGTCTTGCGCGGCCTCACGTTCGATTGTCGCGCGGCCGCATTGAGCTGAGCCTGTGAGTAGCTCGAGATGCCGATGCCTTTCGGCATGTACTGCCTGAGCAGCCCGTTCGTGTCTGGCCGTCAAATTCCAAGTTCAGCGAGACACGACCCGAAGAAATCCATCTTGAGTGGACAATGGTTCAAAGGCGAGATATTCATCGGGCTGGCAAGCGGTTCAAAGGTGATTGGTGTCCAGCTCCCACTGAGAACCCACAGCGGCGGCATGATTCAGGGGGCCTGTCAAGTTGGCTGAAGTTCAATCACGCAGCGAGAAGACGACACTGAGGTAGGCGACAGGCGATTCATGGATGAGCTCGATGCCGTGCAGCGCGCTCGCCTCGAACAGCAGGGAGTCGCCGCTGCCGAGTTCCACAACCTTGGCGCCGTAGCGATAGCTCACGCGTCCCGAGACCATGTACAGGAACTTGAGCCCGGGATGCTGAAAGCTCACGTAGGGCTCGGCCTCCTCTTCCAGACGCACGAGGTACGGTTCGACGAAGAGGTTGCCCGACAGCAGGTGCCCGAGCAATTCATAGCCGTAACCGGCCACGGCGCCGATCCTGTCGATCCGGATGCCCGTGCCGGCCGGCACATGGCAGAAGTCGGTGCGGTCGAACTGGTCGGAGAAAAAGCGCGACATCGACACATCGAGTCCACACGCGATGCGATCGAGCGTCTCGACCGAAGGCGATACCAGGCCGCGCTCGATGCGCGAGAGCATGGACCGGGAGATCCCGGCGTTCTGCGCGAGTTCGCCGCCAGAAGCGCCCGACGCTATGCGGAGGGCCTTGATCTGCGCGCCGATGCGCGACGCCGGGGCGCTGCGTGCAGGCCGCGCAGGCGCGCGAGCGCGTTGAAGCAACGACGCCGGCAGCCTGAGCGGCCGAGCGGTGGGAAAGGGCGACGCCACCTGCTTGCGTGCCATCGGCTCAATGCCTCCTTGCGTCGCCGGGCCTGAACGGATGACGCGCGGAGGAATTGCGAGCCCCGTGTCCGAACGGCGTCATCAGGCACTCCGCCCCGAGCGGATGAGCTCGTCCTCGATCCGGCAGCTTTCCGCGATCACAAGGTCGTAGGCGGCGCGCAAGAAGTCCGGGCGAAGGCCATGCACGGCGGCGAAGGCGGCCGCGCGCAGATGGACGGTCGCGATCCTCGCAGGTTGAAGCATCGGGATCGCGTGCGCCTTCTTGTGCGATCCGATCCTCGTGCAGATCTCGAGCCGCTGTCGAAGGTCCTCGAGCAGCCGGGCATCGATCGCGTCGAGTTCCGAACGCAAATCTTCGAGCCGGCGCTGGGCATCGTCCGGTGTGGTGGTCGAGCCGGAGCCGGACATGCCCCGCCGCCGGTCCGGTGGGGAGGTTGCGCACAGCGCGAGATGTGTCATGGTCGTGTGGTGGCAGAGGTTCGAACGAGGCTGCAGTTCAGGCACCAACGCGCGGCGCACGTCATGCGGCTCGCTCGACGGTTTGGACATGTGCCCTGTAGATGGATGAAAGCGAATGCCAGCGCTGGATGATTCATTTCGCCGGGCATGTCGACAAGGCTTGCATGTGGAACAACGGAGACCTCGATCTGCAGCGGTCCTTCAGGACGTCTCGAAGCGTCCATCCTCCTCGGACAACGAGGCTGCCGGCGACGCACGTCGGTGTTGTCTGTTCATCTCATGCAATGTGCTGGCACTGCGCCATGGCCTGCGCGGCCCGGCGCGCGGGCGCGGCGTACTCGCGCCTGCACTATGAATATTGCTAGTGCCAGCGCGGTTGTCATCCCGCTGTAATGCGGCCTCAAGCAGAAAGAGGACGCCATGGACATCATCGCTGGAACGCCCGAACAATTGCCGTCGGAGCTGCTCTCCGACATGGCCCGCTATCGGTACGAGGTCTTCGTGGAGAAGCTCGGCTGGAAGCTCCCGACGCGTGGCCGTCTGGAGCTGGACCAGTTCGATCGCCCCGACACCTGCTACCTCATCGCGCGCGACACCTCCGGGGCCATCATCGGCACGGCGAGGCTGCTGCCGACCGAGCGCCCCTACCTGCTCGCATCCGTCTTTCCCCAGCTGTTGGGCGGTGCGCCGGCGCCGAACAGTTCACGCGTATGGGAACTTTCGCGCTTCGCCGCTGTAGACTTCGGCGCGGCCCGCCGCGAAGGCAGCGGCGTCGACGTGCCTTCGACCGCGCTCGCGCTGCTGGCGCAGGCGATGCGCGTCGTTGCCAGGCAGCGCGCACGGCAACTGGTCAGCGTCTCACCCGTCGGTATCGAACGGATTCTGCGCAGGGCCGGCCTGACCTCGCGACGCGTCGCGACGCCGCTGCGGATCGGCGATCAATACCTGATGGCCTGCCTCATCGATGTCGATGCGCACTGGTGCCCACCCGGCGGGCCGGTCTGCGCACCGGCTGCGGCAGCGCAGACCCGCCCGCGCCGCGCGCTACTGAGTGCCGCCGCGAGATTCAAAGAAGGCCCAGCCGCGCCGCGCGCGCCACGGTCGCGTTCTTGTTGTTGGCCCGCAGCTTTGCCATCGCGTTCTGGACATGAAAGTTGACCGTCCCCGTCGAGATGTTGAGGATGGCCGCGATCTCTTCGCTGGTCTTGCCGTCGGCTGTCCAGCGCATCACTTCCCACTGTCGCAAAGTCAACTGCTCCATGTCGGCCAGCGGGCTCCTGCTGAGGTATGGCGAGAGCGCACAATGGGCCGTGTTCACCAGCCATCTGAGCAGCGGGTCGTGCGCACGCATCTCCGACTTCGTGAGCCGGCCGCTCGACCGCGCGAGCGACAGCATGCCGACGCGCCCGTCGGGCTCGAAGACGGATTGCGCCAACCCGACGCGCAAGCCGAACGATCGCGCCTCATCCCACATCTGCGGTGCCTTGCCGAAAAGTTTGTCGCTCCAGACCACAGGCTGGAGGCTGCGCGTCCCATGGGCGACGGTGGGATCCACCTCGACATAGCCTGCATCCAGGTAGCGCTGGCGCCATCCCTGGTCGTAGTTGCTCAACATCTGGATGTTCAGCCGAGTGAACGGGAACGGCATGCGAATCCCGTAAGCGCAATGCTCGAAACCCAGGTGCCTGGCTGCAATACTGATCTGCTGGAATGCGCCGTGCGCATCTTGCGCCTTGGAAAGCCGCGCAAGCACCTGTTGCGTCCAATCCTTCATGCGGCACCTCCGCGCTCGTCCCCCAGCGATGTGTTCTCGCGAAGAGGCCGCCACCACGGGTTCGACGCGCGGCCGCGGGGCTGGAGTGGAGGTCGGAGCGACGCACTGGGATTCATGGCCACTGATGCGGTTCGACAACTATGATCGGCGCAGTCTAGAAGCTGGCTGCGCTCGCAGCCCCACAGATTCACCACGATTCCTGCCAATTGGAAGACTGTCCCGCTCCGACACGGCAACGGCCGATCGATTCGGCCTTCCAGGACACTGCCGGGCGGCGACCGCTCCCATGAGGAGAACATTGCCTGCCAGTGATGCACACGGTCTCGTTCCTGCTGCTCCCCGGATTCTCGCTGCTGGAAGTGAGCGGCGCACTTGAGGTGCTCAAGACCGCGAACAGCCTCGCCGAGATGACCGCCTGCTCGGGCCCCTACCGGGTGCGGCTGTTCGGTGCGGAGCGCGGGTCGGTGCAGAGCTCCAGCGGCGTTGCCATTGCCGCGACGGCATTGCCGCGTCGCTTGGGCGGACCTCCGCAGACACTTGTCGTCGCTGCGGGTCCCGGCACACCGACCGGCCCGTCGCCGCGCGATGCCTGGCCACGCGCTCGCGCCTGGCTCGCGCGCCATCAGGCACATGTGGAACGGGGGGCCGCCTTCGGCACCGCGGCACTGCAGCTCCTCACGGAAGCCGTGCGTATGCCGCCACCCCCGAAAGGCGAGAAGAGCCTCGAGGTCGGCTTCGCGGCCGCGGACCGCAGCCGCTGGGTCTCGAGCACCTCGGCCACAGGCATCGACATCGCGCTCTCGTGGATCGAGCAGGACCATGGAAGACGCTGGGCCGAGGCTATCGCCGCGCGCCTGCCTGCGCCGGGCAGCGCGGCCTATGGCGCGGTTGGTTTCCGCAGCAGGCTGATCGAGCGGCCGCCGGCCGATGAGCGCATCGCACGACTGCATCTGTGGATCACGCTGCATCTGCGCGACCCGCTCACTGTCGAGCGGTTGGCGGCCCAGGCGTTGATGTCTTGGCGCACCTTCGCGCGCCATTACCGGCGGGCGACCGGCCTCACGCCTGCACGTGGCGTCGAGCAGATCCGGCTCGATGCGGCATGCCGCCTGATCGAAACAAGCACGCGCCCACTCAAGGCCATCGCTGCACAGTGCGGATACGGCTCGCACGAGGTCATGCGGCGTGCCTTTGTACGCAACCTGGGAATGGCGCCCGCCGAGTACCGGCGGCAACAGGCACCGGGCCGGGCAGACCACCGGCGAACCGGCGCGTGAATCGCGAAGACGGGCAAAGCAACCAGAATTGGCGCTCCCTCGTCTGCTTCGCCGGGTCGGCGGCCGGAGGTATTAGCGTGCGTCCCCTGCAGCCGCGAGGTCGCGGGCCTTGCGGAGCAACGGCTTGACTCTGTCGAATGTTTTTTCGCTCGGGTTGATCACGCTGATCCAGTACGTCTTCACGTAGACAGGGTGGGGCATCAGTTCGTCGAGTGCAGTGAGGTCGATGCCGGCAGGCTCGCTTTCAGCGAACAACACGCCAAACGTTTCCTTATCGGGTCCGATGTTGAGCCGGAAGACGCCCGAGCGGTCGAGGTTGGAGGCACTGTCGAATTCGTCGTCCCTGGTGACGATGGTCGCGCAGGGGAACCTGTTGTCGTTGCCGTGAAAGAAGAAGGTGTTCCCGTCCGCGACCTGGAAGTGTTCGTCCTCCAGTGATTCGATGATGTATCGGGTGATCTCGTCTTCGCTCATTGGATTGCAGTGCGGCGTTATTGGATTCCATGGTGCGAACACCTCGCCCGCGAGGCCCATTGAGCATAGCGCTGCCGCATGTCGCGCGCGCCCCGGTCGCGCATTCGTTGGGCATTGGGTCAAAGCGGCGCTGTACGTCGGAATAAACGAAGGGGCTGTCGCGATTCGCCGGGGTCGGCGGCGGATCCGCATCGGAAGCTTCCCCGACGCCGAGGCCACAGCCACCTAGAACAGTATCGCCAACAGAATGATCACGGGAATCGGTACCCCGAGGAACCAGAGCAGAAGTGAAGGCATGGTGATCTCCTTGTGATTGATCGAAGGGCTTCAGAGGTCGCGGCGGCGGCCGCCGTAGGTCGCGGCAAAGCTCGCGACGAAGGCGCCGATGAAGAGCGACACCACCATCCACAGCGAGGCATAGGCCGAGGCCTTGCGTGCGTCATCGGTGGCCTGCTTGGCCTTGGCCTCGGCGTCGTCGCGCGCCGCACGGGCCTTGGCGAAGATGTCGGTGACCCGCTTCTCGGCTTCAGGCTGACTCAGGCCCGTGCGCTGGGCGACAAGTTGGGCCGCGTAGCGCGTGTCTTCCGCGGGCAGCGCGCCGTCGCGCATGCCGTTCGCGAAGATGCGGCCGATCTCCGTGTGGACCGCAGCCGGGTCGGCCGGCGGCGGCGGCGCCGGCGTGGCGATCGGCAGCGATGAAGATGCGGTGCTCGCCTCGTTGGGCGCCGCGGGCATGGCGGGTGCGGCGGATGCGGGGGCCACCGGAGGCACCGAACCGGCACCGCGCGGCTCTTGGCGGAACAGCGCATCGATGTGATAGCCCATGGGGCCGGGACCACTGCCCGGCGCTGCCTGCGATCCACCCGTTGCCGCACCGGCGACGGAGGCTGCCGCCGCGGCGCCGCCGGCCACTGTGGCGCCCGCCCGGGCGCTCGTGCCGAGAACCGAGCCCACCACCGAGCTCATGAGCCCGGCCGTCAGCAACGTGGCCACGGCCCAGGTGAGGAATCCGTGCGCCGTGTCGCGGAAGAAGACCTCGTCCGTGTGGATGCCGGACCATCGCGTGCGGAGCCGGCCGGCCAGGTAGCCGCCCAGCCCCGATGCTGCGAGCTGCATGAACGAAAGCCACAGGATGGTGGCGATGCCGATGGTCGCCGCGCTTGCGCCCCGGTCTGACCACGGGCTGATCGACGACATCCCGAGCCCCGTGCCGAGCAGCAGCAGGACGAGCGACAGCGCTGCAGCGCCTGCTGCGCCAGCAAGTATCGCGCTCCAGG
>CAMLCW010000102.1 GCA_946478645.1 uncultured Variovorax sp. | reverse complement strand
CCCGCTGCCAGCCAGCGCCGCGGGTTCATCGCATACCCCACGCCCGACGGCGTTCCCGTTGCGATCACGTCGCCCGGCTCCAGCGTCAAGCCGGCCGACAGCGAGGCGATGGTTTCGGGAATGCGGAAGATCATGTCGCCGGTGCTGGCGTCCTGGCGCGGTTCGCCATTGACCGACAACTGGATCCGCAACGCATGCGGATCGGCGATTTCGTCCGCTGTGACGATCCACGGCCCCATGGGGCAAAAGGTGTCGAGTCCCTTGCCTTTGAACCACTGGTCATGCCGCTTCTGGAGATCGCGCGCGGTGATGTCGTTGACGATGGTGTAGCCGAACACGTGGTCGTAGGCGTTCCGGGCCGGGATGTCGCGCCCGCCGGTGCCGATCACCACGGCCAGCTCGACCTCGTAGTCGAGGCGGCGCGTCACTTTCTCGTCATAGCGAATGTCCGCGCCAGGGCCCACCACGGCGGTATGCGGCTTGGTGAAGAACTGCGGGTGCTGCGGCAACCCGGTGTCCTTGTCGCGCGACAGGTTGTCTTCCTGGATGTGGTCCGCATAGTTGCGGCCGAGGCAGAACACGTTCTTGGGCGGGCGCGGTATCGGCGCGAGCAGCCGCACGTCGCGCAGGTCGCTGCGCGCCGTGGCGAAGTCGCCGCGGCTGGCCAGCACCTCCCGGCCCAGGGCCAGGCCCGCGGGGCCGGCGGCAATGAGCCGCAGCATCGTCAGCGGCTCGCCATCGGCAAGGCCGAAGACGTTCCTGCGATCGCGCGGCTGGCGCGAGAGCACGGCCGAGAGATCGTAGATCTCGTCTTGCGTACACAGTGCTGCCACGGCAGCGCCGTCTTTTTCGATGGTTGCGAATCTCATGGTTTCCTTCCGTGTGTGAATCGAGGCCGGGAGGGGCGCGCGGCTAAGATCCGCGCATGGCTCCACGCGTGAAATCGGCCCAGCGGGTGGTCGAGGTTTTCGAGTTCTTCGCGCAACGGCGCGCTCCCGCGACGCTGACCCAGATCTGCGCCGCGCTGGACTACCCGCCTTCGAGCACCTTCGCCTTGCTCAAGACCCTGCGCGAGCTCGGCTATCTGGACTATTCGGTGGACGACCGGACCTTTGTTCCCACCGTGCGGGCGGCCTTGCTCGGGCTTTGGGTCAACGATGCGCTGCTGCAGGACGGCACCATCGTCCGATTGATGTACCGCTTGCGCGACGAAACCGGCTGCACCGCGGTGCTGGGTGTCCAGAGCGGCGACCAGGTGCAGTACATCCAGGTGGTCAAAGGCACGGACGCGTCCGACCGTACCGATGTCGCCACCGGTGCGGTGCGCCCGCTGCTGCGCAGCGCGATGGGCGTGGTGATCCTCGCGCTCAAGTCGAAGACCGAGCTGCGCGCCCTGGTGAGTCGCATCAATGCGCGCGAGCCGGCGCCACGGCAGGTGCGCTTGAATGAGCTGCTCACGCGCATCGAGGCCTATCGCGAACTCGGCTACGCGAACAGCGAAGGGCTCTTCACGCCCGGCTCCGGCATGATCACCATGCTGCTGGCCGCGCCGCAGCACCAGCCGGCCATGGTGCTCGGGCTCGGTGGGCGCATCACCTCGCTGCGGGCCCGCAACGAAGCGCTGCTGCAGGCGCTGCGCGGGGTGGTGCAGCAGCACCGCGAGCACATGGAAGCGTTGCCGAGAGCGTTCGTTCCTGCGGCCGTCGCGCGCCGCCGCTGACACCCTCATTCGGGCTTCAGGCCGGCAGCGGCGGCCACCTGCCTGAGCTGTTCGATCTGCGCCAGCTGAAACTTCTGCATGTCGCCGGTCTTCAGGTTCAGCAGGTCGGAGCCGACCTTGGCGGCGAACTCGCGCCCGTCTTTGGAGGCGAGGATCTTCTGCACCGCATCGGCCAGCATGGCGGTGATGTCGTCGGGCACTTCGCTGCGCACCATCAATGCCGACCAGCCGTAGATCACGTAGTCGGGGTAGGACTCCTTGAGCATCGGCACGTCCGGGAACTCGGTGTGCCGCTGTTCCCCGGTCACCGCGAGCAGGCGCAGTTGGCCGCTCTTGACCAGCGCGGACATCGAGGTCACGCCATCCATGCCCGCATCGATCTGCTTGCCCGCGAGGTCGGTGTTCATCTGCGTGGTGGTGCGGTAGGGCACGTGGGTGAACTGCACGCCGGCGAGCTGCGAGAACCACTCGATCGCCAGCCGGTAGCCGTTGCCGAAGTTGCCGAAGTTCAGGCTCCGGGGCCGGGCCCTGGCCGCCGCCAGCAGTTGCTGCAGGCTCTTGATCTCCGACTTGCCCGACACCGCAATGCCCAGCATGCTGCGGCCGATGCCCGCGACCGGCTTGAAGTCCTTCAGCGGGTCGTAGGGCAGATCCTTGAGCAGGATCGGGTTCACTGCCAGGTTGGTCCAGCTGCCGGCGACGATCGTGTAGCCGTCGGCAGGTGCATTCTTCACGGTCATCATGCCGATCCGCCCGTCGGCGCCCGGTTGGTTCTCGACCACCACCGATTGCTTCAATGCGATCGAAAGGTGCTGCGCGATGAACCGCGCCGAAGTGTCGCTGGTGCTGCCCGCGGCAAAAGGCGACACGAGGCGGATCGCATGGTCCGGATAGCGGCCGGGCTGCGCGAGCGAAGGCAGGGCGCCCGCGGTCAACGGTGAGGCAGCAAGAAGGCGAAGCAGGTCTCTGCGGTGCATGGTTGTCTCCATTTTTCTGGGTTTCATGATGCTTCGGGTGCGATGCGCGCGATCAGGTCGGCCTCGCAGCCCAGCGCGGTCAATACCTCGCGCGTGTGCTCGCCGAGGCGCGGGGCCGGGCGATCGACACCGGCGCCGTCGTGGGCGAAGTTGAAGCCCGTCTTGAGCACCGCCGCACCACTGTCGCCGGGCCCGCCCGTGCCTTGCATCAGGTCGCGGCTCGCGAGCTGCTGCAGTTGCAAGGCTTCGGGCAGCGTGCGCACCGCCCCGGCCGCCACGCCCGCGGCGTTCAGGCGTTGTTCCCATTCGCGCGCCGGGCGGGTGGCCAGGGCCCGAATCACTTCCTCGCGCAGTGCAGCACCGTTCTGGTGGCGCGCCTTGCGGTCGGCAAAGCGGGCGTCACGCAGCAGGTCGCTCCGCTCGATCGCCCGGCACAGGTTCTCGAACTGGTCCTGGCGCACTGCGCCGATCGTCAGGTGGCCGTCGCGGGTCGGAAAGGTATCGGCCGTCGGCGACTTGCTGTAGCCGAGGTTGCCGGTCTTTTTCGGCTCGACGCCGGCCACGAGGTAAGGCCCGGCGACCGACATCATCATGACCAGCGACGCATCGAGCATGGCCACGTCGATGTGCTGTCCGGTGCCGCTCGCGCGGCGTTGCAGCAGGGCCGACGTGATGGCAAAGGACGCCAGCAGCCCCGTGAAGGTGTCGACGATGGGAAAACCAACGCGCATCGGCGCACTGCCCGGCTCGCCCGAGAGTTCCATCAGGCCCGACATGCTCTGGATGATCTGGTCGATGGCCGGGTTCTCGCGCAGCGGCCCCGTCTGGCCGAAGCCGGAGATCGAGCAGAACACGATCTCGGGCTTGATGGCCTTGCAGGCGAGGTAACCGAGGCCGAGCCGGTCCATCACGCCGGGGCGGAAGTTCTCCACCACCACGTCGGCCCACGCCACCAACTGGTGAGCCACTTCCAGCTGGGCAGGATCCTTCAGGTCGAGCACGATCGAGCGCTTGCCCGTGTTGACCGCGACGAAAGAAGGCCCCATGCCGTCGGCAAAGGTCTCGCCGCCGTAGTTGCGCATGGTGTCGCCCTTGCCGGACTCGACCTTGATCACGTCCGCGCCCTGCATGCAGAGGAAATGCGTCGCGATGGGGCCTGCCAGCACGTGGCTGAAATCCAGCACGCGGATGTCGGAAAGCGCTTGATGCATGGGGGCGCGCCCGTTCATTCGGCCGGCCGCGGGTAGCGGCCCGTGAACTGCGGCTTGCGCTTTTCGCCGAACGCCCGCTTCGCTTCACGGCCGTCGGGCGTCAAGCCCAGGTAGCGCTGCATCGCGCCGCCGGCTTCGAGGTGGGCGGAGAAGCCGGCCGTGTCGAGCAGCAGGTTGGTGGCGCTCTTGGTGTAGCGGATGGCCAGAGGCGGCAGTTCCAGCAGTGCATCGACATAGTCGTCGACCGCCGCCTTGAATCGGTCGGCCGGCACGCTGGCGTTAATGAGGCCCCATTGCTCGGCCTGCGGCGCGCCGAGCTTGCGCCCCAGCAGGGAAAGCTCCAGCGAGCGTGCCCGCCCGACCGTGAAAAGGAACGCACCGCCGGCATGGTTGCCGGCGTGGATCTCGCGCATCTGGAAATACGCGGTGTCGACCGCGACGATCAGGTCGCAGGCGGTCGCGAGGTAGGTACCGCCGCCGATGGCCGGGCCGTTGACCGCGGCGATGACCGGCTTGAAGTTGCGCTGGATCCGTTGGCGCGCGGCCACGTTCCAGCGGCCGTATTCGTCGATGGCCTTTGTGTCGGCCGAACGCGTGAACTGCAGGTCCTGGCCCGCGCTGAAGTAGTCGCCGTCGCCCGTGAGCACTGCGCATCGGCACTCCGGGTCGTTTTCGATCTCGTCGAAGGCCTGCACCAGTTCACGGAAAGTCTGCAGGTCGTGTGCGTTGCGCCGCTCCGGTCGGCTGAGCACGACGCGCCAGACCGGCCCGTGCGCTTCGATGCGAATGGATTCATACATGTTCGGGGTCCTCTTGGTTGGCCGAAGTATCGGCAGACCATGGACCCCTGGTGCATCAATTCACATATGAGAATGTGATTTCTCATATGTGAATCTTCTTGTTCTGCCCCGCGCACGATGGCTGCGCGAAGCGCCGGCCTCAAACCGCGGGTTGCTTCTCGGCTTGCTGCCGCCGCTGCGCCTCGGCCTCTGCCTCGCTCTGCGCGCGGCGCTGCGTGCGCCGCATGCTCAGCCACTTGCCGATGGCCACCACGAACATCGCGCCGAGCGCCGGCACCACCCGGTGCAGGCTGTGGCGGTCGGCCACCCAGCCTGCGATGGCGGGGTCGCCGATCGCCATCTCGCCGGCCACCCAGCCCAGCAGCGCCGCGCCGAGCATGATGATGATCGGGAAGCGGTCCATCAGCTTGAGGATCAGGGTGCTGCCGAAGATGATGAGCGGGATGCTGATCACGAGGCCGAACACCAGCAGCGGCACGTTGCCCTTGGCCGCGGCGGCCACACCGACGACGTTGTCCAGGCTCATCACGAGGTCGGCGAGCACGATGGTCTTGATGGCACCGGCCAGACCCGAATGGCCTTCGAGCTCATGTCCGTCGTCTTCCTGCTGCAGCAGGCCGACGCCGATATACAGCAGCAGCGCGGCGCCCACCAGCTTGAGGTAGGGCAGCGTGAGCAGGTAGACCGCAAAGAAGGTCAGCACCACGCGCAGCACGATCGCGCCGACGCTGCCGAACAGGATGGCCTTCTTCTGCTGCGCGGGCGGCAGCGAGCGCGAAGCCATGGCGATGACGACGGCGTTGTCGCCGCTCAGGACGATGTTGATCAGGATGATCTGCGACAGCGCAATCCAGAATTCGGGGCTCGACAAAAACGACAGCACGGAGGCTCCTCGGTGGAAGGAAAAGGGTTCGGAACCACGGCGGTTCCGTCATCCACGAGGGTAGGGGCCCGGCCTGTCGCCTTTCTGCCGCCCGGCTGACAGCAGCCTATCGCCAAGCTGTCAGCCAGCTGACAGTGCGCGGTCGTTGCGCAGCGGAAAGAACACGCTGAAGGTGTTGCCCACGCCGTCGGCGTCTTCCTCGAGCGTGATGCGCGCGCCGTGCAGCGTGGCGATCTCGCTCACGATCGCGAGGCCGAGGCCGCTGCCGTCCTCCTGCGTGCCGAGCAGGCGGTGGAAGCGCTCGAAGATGCGCGCGCGCTCTTCGACCGGAATGCGCGGGCCGTCGTCGTTGATGGCGAGGCGGCACTGGTCGGCGCCGACCTGGCTGGCCTGCACGGTCACGCGGCCGCCGGGCTGGCTGTAGCGGATCGCGTTGTCGATCAGGTTGTTCACCAGCTCGCGCAGGCGGTCGTGGTCGGCATCGATCGTGAGCGCATGGTCGGCGCCTTCGAAGCCGAGGTCGATGTTGCGCTTGAGCGCCTGCGGCACCCATTCCATGCTGACTTCGAGCGCGTGGGCATTCAGGTCGAGCGGCTGCAAGTGCATCGAGTCGAGCGCGCCGGGCTCGTTGCGCGCGAGCGAAAGCAGTTGGCGCACCAGGCGCGAGAGTCGGTCGGCGCTGATGTAGAGCTGCGCGAGCGAATGGCGCACGCGCTCGGGATCGTGCTCGCGCAGCGCCAGTTCGATCTGCGCCTTGAGGCCGCTGACGGGCGTCTTCAACTGGTGGGCGGCGTCGGCCACGAAGCGGCTCTGGAAGTCGAAGGTGCGCCCGAGGCGGGCCATCAGTTCGTTCACGTCGTCGACCAGCGGCCGCACCTCGCCGGGCACGTCGTGCGTGTCGATCGGGCTCAGGTCCAGGTGCGAGCGGTTCGACACGGCGCGGCGCAGCCGCTGCAGCGGCGCGAGCCCGCGCGAGACGCCGAACCAGACCACGGCGGTGGCCATCACGATCAGGGCCAGCTGCGGCAGCACGACGTTGGCGACCATCTCCCAGGTCAGGCGCGCGCGCTTGTGCAGCGTCTCGGCCACCTGCACGCGCACGCGCGGCGGGCGCGCCTCGGGGCCGGTGGGCAGCCAGGCGACCATCATGCGCACCGGCTCGCCGCGCACCGTGGCGCCGTAGAAGTCGGGCCCGGCCGCTTTCGGCGCGCGCGGCGCGGGAAGCTGCGCATCGCCGCCGAGGTGGTTGCCGCCTTCGTCGACCACGCGAAAGAAGATCCGGTCGTCGGCGTCGACGAGCAGGATGTCGGCCGCGGCCTGCGACAGCACGAGCCGGGGGCGGTCGCCTTCGCGCTGCACATGCATCGCGATCTCGCGGCCGACCTCGTGCAGCGCGCGGTCGTAGGCGATGTTGGCGAAGCGCAGCGAGTTCCAGTAGGCCGCGCCGGTGTCGAGCACCAGCAGCAGCGCGAGCGGCCCGAGCAGCCAGGCCAGCAGCTTGCGCTGCAGGCGCGGTTCAGACCGGCGCATCGCTGCTGTCGATCAGGTAGCCCATGCCGCGCACGGTGCGGATCTCGCAGCCAAGGGGCTCGAGCTTCTTGCGCAGCCGGTAGACGTTGACCTCGATCGCGTTGTCGCCGACCTCGTCGCCCCAGCCGTAGAGATGGTTGACCATGTGCTCCTTGCTCACGACACGGCCCGCGCGCATCAGCAGCAGCTCGAGCAGCGCAAGCTCGCGCGGCGACAGCTCGACCGGCCGCTTGTCATGGAACACGCGGCGGCCCACGGTGTCGAAGCGCAGCAGGCCGTGCTCGAGGAAAGGCGTGGAGCCGGTACTGCGGCGCAGCAGTGCGCGCACTCGCGCTTCGAGCTCGGGCAGGTCGAAGGGCTTGGCGAGGTAGTCGTCGGCGCCCAGGTCGAGCCCGCGCACGCGGTCGGCCAGCGTGTCGAAGGCGGTGAGCATCAGCACCGGCATGGTCGACTTGCGCGCGCGCAGGCGCTTCAGCACGTCGAGCCCGCTCAGGCCGGGCAGGCCGATGTCGAGGATCGCGAGGTCGTAGCTGCCCGCGGCGAGCGCATGGTCGGCCTCCTCGCCGGTGGAAACGACGTCGACCGCGTGGGCGGACTGCACCAGCGCGCGCGAGAGCGCGTCGGACAGCACCCGGTCGTCTTCGACGAGCAATATGCGCATGGCGTTTCTGCCTTCCTGTTTGCGTTTGTTCGGCGCCGATGCTACGCGCCTACTCGCTCTGGAACAGCGTCTCCACGCGCGCGAAGTCGCGCCCGAACTGGTCGACCTTGGCCTGGAACGGCACGCTCTCGCCCGGCGCGATGGCCGGCAGGTTGTCGAGCAGCGTGAAGCCCGCGAGCTTGCCGCTGGCATCGCGCAGGCTGACCCAGAGCCGCACCTTGCGCACGATGGCCTGCGTCGGGTTGCCCACCGTGCCGCTGACTTCGACGTACTTGTAGCTGTAGCGCCGGCTGAAGTTGACCAGCACGCTGCTGGTGTCGGCGCGCGTGTCGGTCACGCGCACCTCCAGCGGCGCGCGCGGGCCGGGCAGCGCGGCGCGGCGCATCGGCTTCCATTCGGCGCGCGTGGCAGCGATGCGCCCGCTGCGGTGCGGCTCCAGCAGCACCGGAAAGCGCTCGCCGGGATAGAGGTAGGCCGGCCCGCTCACGGCCGTGGTGCCCTCGAGCCGGCTGCCGTCGAAGCGCGACACCACGGCGCCCGGCGACATCGCGATCGCCTCGGTGCTGCGGTTGACCACCTCGGTGAAGTAGACCGGGCGCTGCGTGGTGTCGCGCGCGGCCACGAGCGGCAGCAATTCGATCTGCGCCGCATCGAAGCGCTCGGACTCGTCGGCCAGCAGGTCTTCGCTGCCGAGTCGCAGCGCGGGATGGAAGCGCTCGGGCGCCGCGGCGGTGCGGACCACGCGGGCCGTGCTCAGCACGCGCGTGCGGCCCTGCTGCGCGTTCCCGGCCAGGTGGTAGTCGATGCGGTAGTCCCAGGCTGCGACGGGCGTCTCGGGGTTGCCGATGCGCGTCACGCGCACGTCCATCGCGCTGCGTTCGCCCGGCGCGATCTCGCTCGCCTGCGCGTAGCCGCGGCCGAAGCCGATCACCACGCCCGCGTCGTCGTACACCGTGACCAGCGCCTCGGCGCCGGCCAGCATGGCGCGGTCGGTGCGGTCGTTGACGATGCGCCCGACGAGGCGCAGGTTGTCGTCCTGCTGCACCAGCCGCACGCGCGTGAACTTGAGCGCCGGACCTTCGACGCTGCGGTGGGGCGCCGACAGCGGCCCCACCACCTGCACCTCCTGGCGCGTGACGCTGCGGTCGCCTCCGGGCAGGTCGATCAGCACCGGCGCGCTCTCGCCGGGGGCGAGCATGCCGATGGGCAGCGTCTCGCTGCGTTCGCCGATGCGGCTCTCGCCGTCGTAGAACACCGCCTTGATGCCGGGTCGCTCGAGCGGCATGCCGGTGTCGTTGCGCGCCACCACCAGCAGCCGCGGCTTGGCCGAGTTGCTGCTGCTGCCCGCCAGCACCTGGCGCGGCGCGTCGAGCTTGAGCCCTTCGACGGGGATGGTGCGCGGCGCCGGCGCGGCGGCCACGACCGGCCGGTCATCCCTGGCGCTCAGCTTGCTGCCGCCCGTGACAAGGGCGATGCCGGCCAGCATCACGGCCACGAATCCCACGATGGCCGCTGCGGCGATGCCGATCCACTTGCCCGCACGCGGCCGGCGCGCCGCCGACTGCTCGGCCGCGAGCCGGCGGCCGGCCTCGTTCTTGACCTGTTCGAGCACGCGCTCCAGCCGGTCGGAGACGTCGTCTTCCACGATCGACACCGAGCCGCAGTGGGCGCAGGTGTACTGGTTGAGCCCGGAGCGCTGGAGCACGCCGCTGCCGCATTCGCCGCACTTGAGCGTTTGCAGGTTGATGGTCACAGGGATTTCCTCGTTCGAGAGCGCGCGGCGCGAGGGTGCGCAGCCGCGCGCATCTTAACGAGGGCAGAGGAGGGGCGCACACCGCCTCAGGCGGGTGCCGCGCCCTGCGTCGCGGTGTAGACCGCGTAGAGCGACTGGCTCGCGGCCATGAAAAGGCGGTTGCGCTTGGGGCCGCCGAAGCACAGGTTGCCGCAGACCTCGGGCAGGCGGATGCGCCCGATGAGCCGGCCTTGCGGGTTCCATATCGTCACGCCGTTGTAGCCGACATTGCGCCCCGCGTTGCTCGAGCACCAGAGGTTGCCGTCGACGTCGGCGCGCACGCCGTCGGGGGCGCACTTCACGCCGTCGATCATGAAGTCGCTGAACCGGCGCCCGCCGCCGAGGCGGTTGTCGGCGCCGACGTCGAACGCGTACATGTCGCCCTTGCCGCCCGCCATGGTGTCGCCCGGGCCCTTGCCGGTGCTCACGATATAGAGCGTCTTGAAGTCGGGCGAGAAGCACAGGCCGTTCGGGTCGGGCACGATGTCTTCGCCGGCCACCTGCGCCAGCGTGCCGTCCTTGTCGAGGCGGTAGACGGCGGTCGGCAGTTCGCGCTGGTAAGTGCCGATCTCGGGCGGCTGGCCCAGCCGCGGGTTGAGCCGGCCGGCGCGGTTGGCGGGCCCGCCCGGTGCATCGACCGCGCCTTCATAGAGCTGCGCGCCGTAGGGCGGATCGGTGAACCAGTAGCTGCCGTCGGGGTGCGCCACCACGTCGTTGGGCGAATTGAGCCGCTTGCCGTTGAAGTGCGAAGCCAGCACCGTGGCCGAGCCGTCGAGCTCATAGCGCACCAGCCGGCGCGTGAGGTGCTCGCACGAGATCTGACGGCCCTGGAAGTCGAAGGTGTTGCCGTTGCTGTTGTTCGAGGGCGAGCGGAACACGCTCACATGCCCGTCGTCCTCGCACCATCGCATTTGCCGGTTGTTCGGAATGTCGCTCCACACCAGGAAGCGGCCGACCCCGTTCCAGGCCGGACCTTCGGACCACAGCGCGCCGGTCCACAGCCGCTGGATCGCTGCGTTCGGCTGCCGCAGTGCGTCGAACGCCGCATCGACCGAGAGCACGTCGGGGTCGGTGAAATAGGTGGTCGGCGCGCCGCTCGGGCCGAAGTCGCGCGGCGGCTGCGTGGTGGTGCTCGGTGGGGCGGGGCGTTGCGATTCGGGATCGAGTGCTTGCTTGGTCATGTCTCACTTCATGGTGTGCGGGTGAAGGATGGATGCAGCGAACCGGGGGATCGAGATGCGGTGGATGCTACGCGCGGTCGGTGGGCGTCACCGGGGTGGGTGGCGCGACGCGTCGTATCTGCGGTACATTTTTTGAGATGAAGACTGCATCGCTTCCTTCTTTGAGAGTCGAACCTGCCTTTCGGGCCGAAGTTGAGTCGGTGCTGTCGGAAGGCGAAACTTTGTCGGAGTTCGTAGAGGCTGCGGTTCGCGAAGCGGTTCGGCGACGCCGCATTCAAAACGCATTCATCGCCCGGGGCTTGCAGGCTCGCGATCATGCCCGTCTGAGTGATGACTACGTCAGTGCAGATGCTGTTCTGGAGGGCTTGCGGCGCAGCTTGGACGCCGCGCGGAGCGCGAATTCCGCCGCGTGAAAGGTGCGCGGCGTTGGCGACGAATCGCTGAACATCGAACCCGCCCGTGCTCACAGCCCTCCGCCAATCCGACGGCATGAAACTCGCCGCTCGCAACGCCGAGCGGCTCGACGCGCCCTTTCTCTGCGCGGCCTGCGCCGCGGAGATGACGCTGCGCAAGGGCCCGATCCGCATCCACCATTTCGCGCACAAGGCGCCGACATCCTGCCGCGCGGCCGCGGGCGAAACCGAGGACCACCTGCTCGTGAAGCTCGCCATCCACGATGCGCTGCGAGAGGCGGCCAACGTGCGCGGCGTCGAGCTCGAGAAGCGGCTGCCCGGCGCCATTGCCGATGTCTTCGCGATCATCTCCGGCGTGCCCGTGGCCATCGAGGTGCAGCGCAGCGTGCTGGGCATCGCTGGTGTCGAGGCGCGTACCGCGGCCTACCACCGCCTCGGCATCGCGGTGGTGTGGGTGGCGCTGCCCGAGGGCAGGCTGGACTTCGACAGGTACAGCCCCGCGGGCTGGGAGCGCTGGTGCCATGCGGCGTACTTCGGGCGCGTCTATTACTGGCAGCAGGGGCAGCTTCTGCGGCCCATTCACTTCGCGCCGTTCGCGCTGCACGTGCCGCAGCAGACATGGCGCCGGGCGGGGCGCGAACTCAGCGCGGGCGGCTACGACCGGCGCTCGAAGCTCTGGGTCACGCCGATGGCGGGCAGGCCGGTGCTGCTGTCGGCCGATTTCCAGCGCCGCGTCCGGGCGGCATGGGCCGGCGGCAAGCTGGCGATCCCGGACTGCACGCTCTTTGTCGACCGGCAGCCGAACTGGTGGGGGTAGGGACATCCTGCGCGCGGCAGGGACATGCATCCCCAAGCCCCGCCGCCACATCTACAATATGAATGCGACTCGCTCGCATTCTCATCGACCACCATTTCCAGCGCAATCCGATCTTCAAGATGACGCCCTTGCACATTGCATCGCGCGTGGCCGCCAGCCTGCTCGGCGGCTACGCATTCGTCTGGGGCTTCGTCACGCTCGGCATCGCCCTGCTGCTGGCGGCCGGCGTGGGCTACGAGGATGCGCGGCTGGCGTGCAACCTGCTGGCTTTCCTGGTGTTCCTGGTGTGCTTCTGCTGGGCCTTTGCCGCCGGCAGCCTGCGCCGCGTCTGGGGCGTGCTGGCGGGCGGCGGGGCGCTCATGACCGGCGCGGCCTGGCTGCTGCTCGGCGCTTCCCGCTGAGCAGAAAAAGAGAGAAAGAAAGAGAAGTCATGTTCCAGTCCTTCCGCCTGTCGATGGCCTGGCTGCACACCTGGTTCGGCCTGGTGCTCGGCTACGTGCTGATGATCGCGTTCTTCTTCGGTTCGCTCTCGGTGTTCGACCGCGAGATCGACCGCTGGGCCATTCCCGAGACGCGCTTCGAGCCGCAGGTGATGCCTTCGTTCGACCGCATGCTCGAGCCGATCTTCAAGACCATCGGGCCCGACGACGACGAGCTCGAAGCGGCACGCGCACGCGTCGGCGGCCCGCTCCCCAAGGAGCTGCCGCTGATGAACTGGAGCGCCTACACCACGCACCGCGATCCGGTGCTGCAGATGTTCGCCGAGTACGCGGTCACCAACAACCCGAACGACCCCGACGACCACGTGCACGGGCACGTCACGATCGATCCGCGCAGCGGCGCCGTGCTGCCGCACGACCAGCTGAAGATCGGCAGCCAGTTCTTCTATCCGCTGCACTACAGCCTGCATATCGAATGGAAGTCGGTGGGCTACTGGATCGTCGGGCTGGCCGCGCTCGTGATGCTCGCGGCGCTGGTCAGCGGCGTGGTGATGCACCGCAAGTTCTTCCGCGAGTTCTTCACCTTCCGGCCCGGCAAGCACGTGCGCCGCAGCATGCTCGACCTGCACAACCTCACGGGCGTGGTCGCGCTGCCGTTCCATTTCATCTTCGCGCTGTCGGGGCTCACCATCTTCGCGGGCATCTACCTGCCGGTGTCCGAGACCATGCTCAAGCCCGAGGCGCAGGCGCATGCGATCGCCGACGCCAAGGCCAAGGGCCTGGCCTTCAAGCCTGCGGGCGTGACCGCGCCCATGGCCTCGGTCGATGCGATGGTGGTCGAGGCCAAGCGGCGCTGGGCGGCGCGCGACATGCCCGGCGAGGTCGGCTTCCTGCACATCAGCCACGTCGGCGACGCCAACGGCTACGTCAGCATCTACCGCGCCGGCAGCGACCGCGTCGCGCTGGTGGGGCAGGCGGTGCATTTCGAGGCGACCACCGGGAAGGTCATCCTCGAGGAGCCGCCGCCCACGCCGGTGGCCAGCATCAACAACTTCCTGACCGGGCTGCACCTGCAGCACTTCGAGCACTGGCTGCTGCGCTGGTTCTACGTGCTGGGCGGGCTGCTGGGCTGCGCCTGCATCGCCACCGGGTTCTTCTTCTTCGTCGAGAAGCGCAAGGCCCAGCATGCGAAGCAGGGCAGCCGCGCCGTGCGCTGCGTCGATGCGCTGGCGGTGACCACGGTCACGGGCATGGTGGTCGCGGCCCTCGTGATGCTGGTGGCCAACCGCGTGCTGCCCACCGACATCGCGCACCGCGGCGACTGGGAGAAATGGGCCTTCTGGGGCAGCTGGATGCTGGCCTTCGCGCATGCCGCCTGGCGCAGCGCGCCCGTGGCCGACGCCCGTCTCGCACCGGCCTGGCGCGAGCAGTGCTGGGCGATCGCCGCGCTCGCACTCGCGGCCGTGGCATTCAACTGGATC
>CAMLCW010000101.1 GCA_946478645.1 uncultured Variovorax sp. | reverse complement strand
GCGTCAGGAACATCTTCATCTGCTCGGGCGTGGTGTTCTGCGCCTCGTCGAGGATCACGAAGGCGTTGTTGAGCGTGCGGCCGCGCATGAAGGCCAGCGGCGCGATCTCGAGCGCATTGCGCTCGAAGGCCTTCTGCACCTTGTCGAAGCCCATCAGGTCGTAGAGCGCGTCGTACAGCGGGCGCAGGTAGGGGTCGACCTTCTGCGTCAGGTCGCCGGGCAGGAAGCCGAGTCGTTCGCCGGCCTCGACGGCCGGCCGCGTGAGCACGATGCGCTGCACCGCGGCGCGCTCCAGCGCATCGACCGCGCAGGCGACGGCCAGGTAGGTCTTGCCGGTGCCGGCCGGGCCGATGCCGAAGGTGATGTCGTGCTTCGCGATGTTGCCGAGGTAGAGCGCCTGCGTGGGCGTGCGCGCGCGCAGGTCGCCGCGCCGGGTCACGAGCATGGCCGCGTCCTCGTCGCCACCCGCCATCGAGCCGTCGCCGGCCAGCGTGAGCTGGACCACGGCCGGATCGATCGGCCGCTGCGCGATCTCGTAGAGCGCCTGCAGCACGTCCATCGCACGCTGCGCGGCCGCCTTGGGCCCGTCGACCTTGAACTGCTCGTGGCGGTGCGCGATCTTCACGCCCAGGGCCTCTTCGATGCGGCGCAGGTGCGCGTCGAGCGGGCCGCACAGGTGGCCGAGGCGCGTGTTGTTGGGCGGGGTAAAGGTGTGTCGCAGAATCACGCCGGACATTTCAAGGAAAAAGGGCTCCAATGATAGGCAAACTCACCGGCATCCTGGCGGAACGCAATCCGCCGCAGGTGGTGGTCGACTGCAACGGCGTCGGCTACGAGGTCGACGTGCCGATGAGCACGTTCTACAACCTGCCCAACGTCGGCACGAAGGTCTCGCTGCTCACGCACTTCGTGGTGCGCGAGGATGCGCAGATTCTCTATGGCTTCGGCAGCGCCGAGGAGCGCGCGGCTTTCAGGCAACTCATCAAGATCACCGGCGTGGGCCCGCGCACCGCGCTCGGCGTGCTCTCGGGCATGAGCGTGGGCGAACTGTCGCAGGCCATCACCACGCAGGAGCTCGGCCGGCTTGTGAAGATCCCGGGCATCGGCAAGAAGACCGCCGAGCGGCTGCTGCTCGAACTCAAGGGCAAGCTGGGCGCCGACATCGGCCTGCCGGCCCACGCGGCGAGCGACGCGCAGGCCGACATCCTGCAGGCGCTGGTCGCGCTCGGCTACAGCGACAAGGAGGCCGCGCTCGCGCTCAAGGCGCTGCCGAAGGACGCAAGCGTGAGCGAAGGCATCAAGCTCGCGCTGAAGGCGCTTGCCAAGTAGGCTTTCAAGCCTTCACGGCACCCACCAGTAGCGCAGCGCATGGAAGTACACCGGCGCCGCGAAGATCACCGAATCGAGGCGGTCGAGCATGCCGCCATGGCCCTCGATCATCGATCCCCAGTCCTTCACGCCGCGATCGCGCTTGATGGCCGACATCACGAGGCCGCCGAAGAAGCCCATGAGGCAGACGGTCAGCGACATCAGCGCGGCCTGCCACGGATTGAAAGGCGTGGCCCAGGAGAGCGCCGCGCCGAGTGCGGTGGCGCTCGCGATACCGCCGACCAGGCCTTCCCAGGTCTTGGATGGCGACAGCTCGGGCGCGACCTTGCGCTTGCCGAAGAGCTTGCCCCACACGTATTGCAGCACGTCGCTGCCCTGTACCACGATCACGAGGAAGGCGATCAGGAGCAGGTTGCGGCCCTCGAAGCCCGGGATCTGCAGCGTCAGCAGCGCGGGCACGTGGCTGATGCAGAACACGCACACCATCAGGCCCCACTGGATCTTCGAGGTGCGCTCGAGAAAGCGCTGCGTGTCGCCGCCCACCGCCGCGAGGATCGGCAGCACGAGAAAGGCGTAGACCGGAATGAAGATCGAATAGAGGCCGTACCACTCGATCCACACCAGAAAATACTGCACCGGCAGGCCGATGTAGAAGGCCGCCGCGATCGCATGGTGGTCGCCGCGGCGCGTGTAGGCGAGGCTGATGAACTCGCGCAGCGCATAGAACGAGATCAGGTAGAACAGCACGATCACGCCGCCCTTGCCGAAGGCGAACGCGAGCCCGATCGCCGCCACCATCACCCACCAGGCGTTGACGCGCGCGTTCAGGTTGTCGATCACCGAATGGGGCTGGCCGTGCGCCACGCGCCATTTCAGCGCGGCGCCAACGGTCGAGGCGAGCAGCAGCACGCCGAGCACGCCGCCGAAGAGCTGCATCGTGGTTTGCGCAAAAGGCGAGAGCGCGATCATGCGGGGCTCCCGGTGGCATCTTCGGTCCGGTCGTATTCGGGCCGCAGGTCGAGCATCGCGGCGCGCGCCCGCGCGAGGAAGCTCGCCTTGTCCTCGTGCTCGCCAAGCACCACCGGCGCGCCATAGCGCACGGTGCAGGCCAGTGGGATCGGCACCAGCGTGCCCTTCGGCAGCACGCGCTTGAGGTTCTCGATCCAGACGGGAACGAGCCGCACTTCGGGGCAGGCGCGCGCCAGGTGGTAGAGGCCGCTCTTGAGCGGCAGCAGGATCTCGTCGCCGGTGTTGCGCGTGCCCTCGGGAAACATGATGAGCGAGTCGCCGGCGTCGAGCGCGGCCTTCATCTGCTCGACCGGGTTCTCGCCCTGGCCCGTGCCGTCGCGCCGGATCATCAGCGCGTTGAACACGTCGCGGCCGATGAACTGCCGCAGCGTCGAGGCCGTCCAGTAGTCGAGGCCCGCCACCGGCCGCGTGCGCGCGCGCAGGTCGGGCGGCAGCGTCGCCCACAGCAGCACGAAGTCGCCGTGGCTGGTGTGGTTGGCGAAGTAGAGCGTCTGCTCGGCCCTGGGGCTGGTGCCCGACCAGATCGCGCGAACGCCGGTCAAGAGGCCCGCCGCGCCGATGATCAGCTTGCCGGCCACCAGCGCGAGCGCACGGCGCCCGATGCCGCCTGCAGAAGAAGGGGAGGGGATCGCGTCGTCGTTCAAGTGAGATCCTGTGTCATGAGGGCGAGCACGAACAGCGCGCTCTGGCAGGCCACCACGATCGCGTGGCGCTGCAGCAGCTGGCGCGTGCCCTGCACACGGTCGGCCAGCGGCCGCGGGGCGGTGTTGGAAGCGGCGGCGCGCAGGCCGAGCCGGTCGAGCGCGTGGTCGAGTGCGTCGAGCGATGCGATGGCGCCGCGCGCAAGGTCGTCGAACAGCGCGCGGTCGAGCCGCAGCCGGAACGCGAAGTAGCGTTCGAGCGCACCGAGGATCGCGACCGCGCCGAACGCCATGCTCGGCATGGCCGGCAGCGACCGCAGCGTGAGCGCAAGCACCAGCGCCGAGATCGCGGTCAGCGCGAAGCCCCAGGCCGCGAGCACGCCGGCGGCGCGCAGCAGGCCCGCGAGTGCGCTGCAGGTGGCGCGGTCGGCGTCATTCACGGGGTGGGGCTCCCGCCATGTCGAGCGGCGCGAGCGCCACGGACCAGGCCGGGCGCAGCACGATCTGCGGCCGCGCGCGGCGCACCGTGGCCTCGGCCTGCGCCATGCCGCCGGCGTCGCCATGGCCACCGAGCCACGCGATCACCGCGGCCGCGCTGCGAGAAAAGCCGAGCGCGCAACAGACCCACACCGGCGCGCTCGGCGCTGCGTGCCGCTGGCCTTCGATCACTGCCGCCGCGCGCCGCAGCCGCACCGTGGATGGCACGACAAGATCGAGCATCGGCACGCAGCGCGCATGCGGCAACCCCGGCGGCAGCTGCAGCTCGGCGCACAGGCTCACGAGCCGCGGCCGGCCCGCCGTTTCCCACTCGCGCTGCGAGGGCACGCGCCCCAGCCAGAGCCCCGGCACCACCTCGACCGCGGCGGGCAGCCGGCGCGTCCAGAGCCAGGCATTGAGCGCCGCGCCGAGCCGGTAGGGCGCGAACAGCCAGCGCGCGGCCCAGCCCATGCGGCCGCGCCGGTCCATGTGGAACCCGCGCGCGCCGAATCCGGCGTAGTTGAGCGCCACCAGCGCGAGCGACGCGGCCGGCCACGCGAGCCACAGCCCGAAGCCGCCGAGCCAGAGCGCCAGTGCCAGGCAGGCGAGCGCACCCGCGGCATAGAAGCCCGCGAGCTTCCAGCGCTGCGGATCGCGTGCGAGGCGCCAGGCACGCGGCATCGACACGGTGCGCGACAGCGGCCAGAGCCAGATGCAGACGAGGCCGAGCAGCGCGCCGGTCGGGATGTCGATGAAGTGGTGCTGCCAGGTGGTCAGCACCGAGGCGCAGATCGCGAAGGCCCAGAGATGCAGCACCCACCGCGCCCAGGCCGCGCGCACGAACTGGCGGTACCAGTCCCAGAGGATCACCGCCAGCGCGATGTGCAGCGACGGTGCCTGGTTGTAGGGCTGGTCGAAGCCGCGCAGCGCGGCGAACAGGAAAGCCGGCGCGCCCTCGACCGCGGGCTGGCCGAAGCTGAAGTGCAGCGGCCAGAGCACGAAGCAGGTGCAGGCCACGAGCGTGGCCGTGAGCAGCCGGGCGCCATGCCGGTCGAGCGTGTGGCGGTCGCGCGCGAGGAACAGCGAGAGCGCGTAGAAGACGTTGATGGTCCAGTACGGAAAGATGGTCCAGGGCCAGAACGGCACCTGCCGCTCCCAGCCGAAGACCATCGACGGCACCTGCGCGCGCGTGGTGGCCCACCAGTTCGCGAGGCCGTAGCTCAGGTAGAACAGCGGCCCGAGCAGCGCCAGCCATGCGGCGGCCCGCTTCCACGGTCTTGCGGCGAACCCGGCGCGCATGGCGTGTTCGTTCAGTGGCCGGTGCGCACCGCGAGCGAGACGGTGAAGATGCCCCACTCGTCCACGCGCTGGTCGATCTTGCGGAAGCCCGCTTCTTCCACCAGCTGGTCCATCTCGGCCTGCGTGCGGCGGCGCATCACCCAGGCCTCGCCCTGGCGGTGACTGGTGAGGGCGCGCGCGATCATTTCGAGCTGCGGATGCCAGGGCTGCCCGGTGTAGACGAGGTAGCCGCGGTCTTCCACCGCATCGCCCACGCCCGCGAGCGAGCGCTGCACCATTTCGTTGTCGGGAAAGAGCTCGTACAGGCCCGACACCACCGCCAGCGTCGGCCGCGGCAGCACGCTCGCGAGGCTCAGCCGATCGAAGGCATCGGCCTGCACGAACTGCGCAATGTCCTCCAGCCCCTTTTCGGCGATCAGCGCGCGGCCGTCGCGCACGTTGATCTCGCTGTAGTCGCGCAGCAGGATCGACGCGGCCTTGATGGGGCTCGCCGCCACCGCATCGAGCACGTAGCGGCCGTGGCCCGCGGCGATGTCCATCAGGCGCACCTCGCGGTGCATCTCGGCCAGCCGTTCCATCGCGATGCGCAGCAGCTCCTCGACGTGGAGCTTGCGCTGGCGGATGCCGCGCCAGCCGATGGCGTCGAGGTAGTTGCGGTCGATCGCGCGGCCCAGCGCGCCCTTGCCGTGCGCCTGGTTGCGGTAGATGTAGTCGAGCGTGCTGCCCGAGTCGAAGCCGGTCTCGTGGCCCAGCCGCACGCCGTCGGAGAGCTTGCCGCCGACGCTCAGCCCCGCGCGCGTGAGCGACCAGTACAGCCCGCGCGGCGACAGCGGCGGCAGCGGCTCGGCGAGCGCGCGCGACTCGTCGGCCGTGGGGCCGCTCAGGTGCGCGGCGCGCAGGTCGACCGGCGCCGGCGCCTCTTCGAACCGCTGCAGCACGAATTCGCGAATCGCCTGCACCGCCGGTGCGCGGTCGCGCTCGCCCAGCGTGTCGTGGAAGAAGCCCGGCAGTTCGAGCTTGGTCTTGACCGCGCTGCCCAGCCGCTCGAAGAACTGATGCTGCGGCTTGTGGTGCACCACCCAGTCGGCGCCCGAGATCAACAGCTGCACCGGCTGGGTGATCGCCTGCGCGTCGGCCACCACGCGCTCGGCCGCCTCGTACAGCCCGAGCAGGATGTTGACGGCAATGGGCCGCGTGATCAGCGGATCGTTCTCGTAGCTCGCGATGCGTTTCGGGTCGTGGGTGAGGAACTTCGCCTTCACGTAGCTGTTGACGAAGAACAGCCCGCGCAGCTTGTGCATCAGCGCCAGCCCGGGCCGCGCGAACGGCACATAGAGCTTGACCTTGAAGGCCGGCGAGGCCAGTGTGAGCCCGCGCACCCTGGGTGCGTAGTCGTGCGCCCAGGTGGCCGCGAGCACCGCGCCGACGCTCTGCGCCACGACGTGAATGTCGGTCTCGGCCACGCCGTGCGCGCGGCCGAGGTGCTGGACGAAGGTCTGCACGTCGCGCACCGAAGTGGCGAAGCTCGGGCTGTAGCCGCGCTCGCCGGGCGAGCGGCCGTGGCCGCGCGCGTCCCAGGCGAAGAAGTCGAAATCGGGCAGGTCGAGCTCGTCGACCAGGTGCGCCATGCGCGCGCCGTGCTCATGGCCGCGGTGGAACAGCACGATCGCGCCGCGCCGCGCACCGCCACCCGTCGCGGGCCAGTGCCGGTAGAACAGCGTCTCGCCGTCGTGCGTGCGGAACTGGTGTTCGGCCAGCGGCCGGTGCGTGATGGCGAAAGGTGTCGTGTCGGAAAGGGGTTCGGTCATTGATTCCTTGTTGTTGTCGCAGCGGCCGGGACCGCCGCAGCGGCTGGGCCGCCTTCTGCCTCGGCCAGCGCGCGCCGCACCCGGTTGGCCACGGTCCAGGCCACCAGCAGCGCCAGCACCGGCATGAGCCAGGCCGTCCAGCCCGGCAGCGGGCCGCCGAAGGCGACGTAGAGCCCGAGCGCGCCGAACACGAAGGCGCGGTCGCTCTTGCCGAGCGGGCCGTCGTAGCGGCGCGAGGCGCCGACGGTGGGCCCGAGCGCCCCGGCGAATTCGCTGAGCCCGGCCAGCACGATCACCATGCCGACCCAGAACGGGCTGAACGGCAGCACCAGGGCGAACGGCAGGTAGAGCGCGGCGTCGGAGACGACGTCGGTCAGTTCGTTGAGGAAGGCGCCGAGCCGGCTTTGCTGGCCGTGCTCGCGCGCGAGCATGCCGTCGACAGCATTGAAGGCCATGCGCAGCGCCATCCATGCCGGCACCAGCCCGAAGGCCGCGAGCGAGGGCGCCGCGAAGAAGAGCCAGAGTCCGAGCACGACCGACACCGCACACGCCGCGAGCGTGACCTGGTTGGCCGTGACGCCCAGCGCATGCAGCCGCACCACCAGCGGCCGCAGCAGCGCCTGGAAGCGCGGTTTCAGTTCGTAGATCGACACGTGCTGGCTTGGCCTCGCTTGTTGTATGGCCGGAGCATTTTGCCAGTGTGGCAGGCACTAAACTTGCCGATCCGGCTTCTTCTTCCATGACCATCCAGACCGACGATTTCGCCCCCGCCCCGCCCCGCGTGGTGTCCGCCGCACCGGCTTCACCTCAGGAAGAGGCCATCGAGCGCGCATTGCGCCCGAAGCTGCTGGACGAATACGTCGGCCAGGCCAAGGTGCGCGAGCAGCTCGAAATCTTCATCGGCGCGGCGCGCAAGCGCAAAGAGGCGCTCGACCACGTGCTGCTGTTCGGCCCGCCCGGCCTCGGCAAGACCACGCTGTCGCACATCATCGCGGCCGAGCTCGGCGTGAACCTGCGCCAGACCTCCGGGCCGGTGCTCGAGAAGCCCAAGGACCTGGCGGCGCTCCTGACCAACCTCGAGCCCAACGACGTGCTCTTCATCGACGAGATCCACCGGCTGAGCCCGGTGGTCGAAGAGATCCTGTATCCCGCGCTCGAGGATTACCAGATCGACATCATGATCGGCGAGGGCCCCGCGGCGCGCAGCATCAAGCTCGACCTGCAGCCTTTCACGCTGGTGGGCGCCACCACGCGCGCAGGCATGCTCACCAATCCGCTGCGCGACCGTTTCGGCATCGTCGCGCGGCTGGAGTTCTACACGCCCGAGGAGCTCGCGCGCATCGTGCGCCGCAGCGCCAGCCTGCTCAAGGTCGAGACCGACGGGGCGGGCGGCTTCGAGATCGCACGCCGGTCGCGCGGCACGCCCCGGATTGCCAACCGTTTGCTGCGGCGCGTGCGCGACTACGCGGAGGTGAAAGGCAATGGCCGCATCACCGAGGACATCGCGCACAAGGCGCTCGCCATGCTCGACGTCGATCCGCAGGGCTTCGACCTGATGGACCGCAAGCTGCTCGAGGCCGTCATCCACCGCTTCGACGGCGGCCCGGTGGGGCTGGACAACGTGGCGGCCAGCATCGGCGAAGAGCGCGACACCATCGAGGACGTGATCGAGCCCTACCTGATCCAGCAGGGCTACCTGCAGCGCACGCCGCGCGGGCGCATCGCCACGCTCGCGGCCTACCGCCACCTCGGGGTGACACCGCCGTCGAGCCGCGCCGAGGGGCAAGACCTGTTCGGAGCCTGAAACTCCCATGCACACCCATGACCTGAGCGCCTGGCAGCACGACCACCATTTCGGCGCCGGCAATGAATCGGCCGAGCGCAGCACGCGGCTCGTGATGTGGATCACCTTCGCGGCCATGGTGGTCGAGATCGGCGCGGGCTGGTGGTTCAACTCGATGGCGCTGCTGGCCGACGGCTGGCACATGAGCTCGCATGCGCTGGCGATCGGACTGAGCGCCTTCGCCTATGCGGCCGCGCGGCGCTACGCCCGCGATCCGCGCTTTGCGTTCGGCACCTGGAAGATCGAGGTGCTCGGCGGCTTCGCGAGCGCGCTGATGCTCTTGGGCGTGGCCGCGCTGATGGTCGTGGGCTCGATCGAGCGCCTGCTGTCGCCGTCGGTCATCCACTACCGCGAAGCCGTGGCGGTGGCGGTGCTCGGGCTGGTGGTGAACCTGGTGTGCGCGCGGCTGCTCGGGGCGGCGCATCACCACGGGCATGGTCACGATCATGCGCACGGTCACGATCATCACGGTCATGCGCATGGCCATGACCTGAACCTGCGCTCGGCCTACCTGCACGTGGTGGCCGATGCCGCCACTTCGGTACTGGCGATTGGCGCGCTGCTCGGCGGCTGGTTCTTCGGCTGGTCCTGGCTCGACCCGTTGATGGGCATCGTCGGCGCGGTGCTGGTCTCGGTCTGGGCCAAGGGGCTGCTGACGGAGACCGGCAAGGTGCTGCTCGACCGCGAGATGGACCATCCGGTCACGGCGGAGATCCGCGAGGGCGTGGAGACGATGCTGGCCGATTCGCACACGCGCGTGGCCGACCTGCACGTCTGGCGCGTGGGCCGCGAGGCTTACGCCTGCGCACTCACCGTGGTGACGCATTCGCCCACGCTGTCGGCCGACGAGGTGCGGGCCTGCTTCTCGATGCACGAGGAAATCCGGCACTCCACGGTCGAGATCCAGCGCTGCGTCGACTGAAGTCGGTTCATTTTCTTGCTCCTTCCCCCTTCGGGGGAAGGTTGGGATGGGGGCCGGCAGAGCGCCCCATGGATAGGCCGCTTGCCCCCACCCCAGCCCTCCCCCGGAAGGGGAGGGAGCCAGTCCGGCGTTGCGTGGGCCACACGTCACCGAAACGTCACGTCAGCGCCATCGCGCCGTCACGCCGCGGTGGGAGCCTACCCGTCCATGCAACGCGACGACGCTTTCCTTCGCGCATGGCGCGACACCGCGACCCGGGCCCCCGAGCCGGAGGACGACGATCTCGCGCGCCCGCCGCTGCGTTTTCGCACGCTCTGGATCTCCGACCTGCACCTGGGCACGCCCGGCTGCCAGGCCCGTGCGCTGCTCGACTTCTTGAAGCACACCGAGTGCGAGACGCTGTTCCTGGTCGGCGACATCATCGACGGCTGGCAGCTCAAGCGGCACTGGTACTGGCCGCAAGCGCACAACGACGTGATCCAGAAGCTGTTGCGCAAGGCGCGCAAGGGCACGCGCGTGATCTTCATTCCGGGCAACCACGACGAGTTCGCGCGCAAGTACCTGAACCACAATTTCGGCGGCATCGACGTGGCCGAGGAATGGATCCACGAGACCGCGGACGGCCGCAAGCTCTGGATCATTCACGGCGACCTGTTCGACGGCGTGATCCAGTGCGCGAAGTGGCTCGCGCACGTGGGCGATTCGCTTTACGAGTTCACCCTCAAGCTCAACCGCCATCTCAATTCGCTGCGCGCGCGCATGGGGCTGCCGTACTGGTCGCTGTCGAAATACCTCAAGGGCAAGGTCAAGCGCGCCGTGAGCTACGTGGGCGACTTCGAGGCCGCCGTTGCGCGCGAGGCCCGCAAGCGCGGCGTGCAGGGCGTGGTCTGCGGCCACATTCACCACGCCGAGATGCGCGACATCGACGGCATCCTCTACTGCAACGACGGCGACTGGGTCGAAAGCCTCACCGCGCTGGCCGAGCATGCCGACGGCACGCTCGAGATCATCGACTGGGCGCGGCACATGCCGGTGCCGGCGAAGGCCGGCGCGCCGCGCGAGGCGACGGTGGCGGCCTGAAGCGAAGAGGGCCTGCGCTCAGCGCCGCATCGTGTCGAGTTGCGTGACGGGCGCGCTGTCGTTGCCCCACGCGCCGCGGATGTAGGTCAGCACCGCCGCCACGTCCGACGCATCGAGTTGCTGCCCGAACGGCGGCATGCCGTAGGGGCGCGGATTGCCCGCCGTGGCCGGCAGGTAGCCGCCATGGGCGATCACCTGGATCAGGTTGGTCGGCTGCGCCATGTTGACCGCGCGGTTGCCCGCGAGCGCCGGAAAGGCGCCCGGCGAGCCCTGGCCCTGGTCGCCGTGGCAGTAGGCGCAGCGCTGGTCATAGATGCTGGCGCCGCGCGCCATCGTGGCGGCGTCGCGGCGCACGGGGGCTGCAGCGGCTGGCGGCGCGGCGGGCTGCGCGGTCGCGCCGGGCAGGTCCTTGAGGTAGCTGGCCATCGCGGCCAGGTCGGCATCGCTCAGGTGCTGCGTGCTGCGGAACACCACCTCGGCCATCGGCCCCATCACCGAGCCGCGCGGCGCCACGCCGGTCTTGAGCAGCGCGACGACTTCGGCCGCCGGCCAGTCGGCGACACCGGCCTCGTGCGGATCGGTGAGCGAGGGCGCATACCAGCCCTCGCCAGCGATCAGCCCGCCCGACAGCCCCAGCGCCGTCTGCGTGGCGCCGAGCGCATCGCGCGGGCCGTGGCAGGCGATGCAATGGCCCAGGCCGCCCACCAGGTAGGCGCCGCGGTTCCACTCGGCGGGCTTGCCCGCATCGGGCACGAAGGCCTGGGGCTTGAACGAGAGCGCCCGCCACACCGCCAGCGCCGCCTGGGTGTCGTACGGAAAGCGCAGCCGGTGCGGCCGGTTCGGCGCCGCGGCGGGCGGCAGGCTGCGCAGGTAGGCGTAGATCGCGTCGGAGTCCTCGCGCGTGACCTGCGTGAAGTTCGGGTACGGAAACGCGGGATACAGCAGCCGGCCGTCCTTGCTGCGGCCGTTGTGCATCGCGCGCCAGAAATGCGCGCTGCTCCAGCGGCCGATGCCGGTCTCGGCATCGGGCGTGAGGTTGCTCGAATAGATCGCGCCGAACGGCGTCTCGATCGCCAGCCCGCCCGCATAGGCCTGGCCGCCGGCCGTGGTGTGGCAGCCGGCGCAGTTGCCCGCCAGCGCGAGGTAGCGCCCGCGCTCCACCCGCTGCGGCGTCGACTGGAAATTCTCGTCGGCCTGTGCCGGCAGCGGATCTTCGCCGCGCAGGTTCAGTGCCACGATGCCGCCCGCCGCGGCGCCGGCCAGCAGCGCCAGCACCAGCAGCGCCCATCCCAGGTGGCGCCACTTCATGGGTGCCTCGCTTCGGCACCGCCGCAGGCCATCGGCAGCGGCGCGGGCAGCGCGGCGGCCGGCTTCGGATCGGCCGGCATCGGCTGCACCGCGAGCCAGCTCGCGACGGCGTTGACGTCGGCCGTGGTCATGCGCCGCCCGATCTCGGCCATGCAGTCGGGCGCGAGCGCATGCCGGTCGCTCGTGAGCCAGGCGCCGAGCTGCGACGAGACGTAGAGCCGCGGCAGGCCGAGCAGGCCCGGGATCGCCGGCTGCACGCCCGTGAGTGCCGCGCCGTGGCATTGCACGCAGGCCGGGATGCGGCGTGCCGCATCGCCCTCGAGCGCCAGTTGCCGGCCGCGTTCGAGCTGCGCGGGCGTGGCGTCGCTCGTGGGCGGCACGGGTGGATAGGGCAGGTCGAGCTCGGCGAAATAGGTCGCCATTTCCATCAGGTAGGCGTCGGTGAGGTGCTGCACCATGTAGCGCATGTCGGCATTGAAGCGCCGGCCATCGCGAAAGCTGCGCAGCTGGTTGAACAGGTAGCCCGCCGGCTTGCCCGCCAGCCGCGGGAAGTAGCCGGTGTTGCTGGTGGCGCCGACGCGGCCGTGGCAGGCGATGCAGGCGGCCACGCGCCGCTCCATGTCGGTGGCCGGGGGGCTTTCGGAGGTTGCCGCGCCGCTGCTGCCCGGGCCGAGCAGCAGCAGGGCCAGCGCCAGGCCGGCAAGCCGTTGCACCGTCTTCATAGGCCGGCCGCGAAGTGCGCCAGCGCCAGCAGCCCCGCCACCAGCAGCAGTGCCATGCCGAAGGCCACGCCGAGCAGCGGCAGCAGGCCGACTTGCGCGGTGCGCCGGTCCGCCTCCGCGCGGCGGCCGCCCAGCCCGATGAAACTCCAGAGAACCGCGCGCAGCGCGCGAATGAGAGAAGACATGCCCAGACTGTGCCCCAATCCGGCGGGAAAAAACAGATGCAGATCCGGCGCAAATGACCAGTGCAGATAAAGTCCGTGGCCCAGACACGTCTTTCTTTCATGAAGCGCTACGAAGCCCTTGCCGCCGACATCGAGGCCTCGATCCGCGGCGGCACCCTCAAGACCGGCGACCGCCTGCCGTCGGTGCGGCACACCGGCGAGAGCCGCGGCGTGAGCGCATCGACCGTGTTCCAGGCCTACTACCTGCTCGAGGCGCGCGGCCTCGTGCGCGCACGCGACCGCTCGGGCTACTACGTCACCGGCGGCGGCGTGCGCGATGTTCCGCCCGAGGCCAACCTCACCTCGCGCCCCGCGGGCGGGCCCAAATCGCTCGACGTGAGCGACCAGGTGTTCGAGATCCTCGAAGCCAGCATGTCGCGCCAGGTGGTGCCTTTCGGCTCGGCGTTCCCGAGCCCGCTGCTGTTTCCGCTCGCACGCCTCGGCCAGTTCATGGCCGCGAGCGCCAAGTCGCTCGACCCCTGGCGCACCGTCGACGACCTCACGCCCGGCAGTGCGGCCCTGCGCCGCCAGATCGCGCTGCGCTACCTGGGCGACGGCCTGCAGGTGCCGGTCGACGAGATCGTGGTCACCAACGGCGCGCTCGAGGCGCTGAACCTCTGCCTCGCGGCCGTGACCCGGCCCGGCGATGCGGTGGTCGTCGAATCGCCCACCTTCTACGCCGCGCTGCAGGCCCTCGAGCGCATGGGCCTGCGCGCCATCGAAGTGCCCACGCATCCGGGCGAGGGCATCGACCTCGACGCGCTCGAACACGCCATCGCCGAGCACCGCCCCAGCGCGTGCTGGCTCATGACCACGTTCCAGAACCCGCTCGGCAGCCTCATGCCCGATGCGAAGAAGAAGGCGCTGGTCGAACTGCTCGCGCGGCATGCGGTGCCGCTGATCGAGGACGACGTCTATGCCGAGCTCTACTTCGGCGACCGCCGCCCGCCACCGGCCAAGGCCTTCGACACCGAAGGGCTGGTGCTGCATTGCAGTTCGTTCTCGAAATGCCTCGCGCCCGGCTACCGCATCGGATGGACCTCGGCCGGCCGCTTCGCGCGCGCCGTGGCGCGGCTCAAGCTCACGACCACGCTCAGCACCTCGGTGCCCGCGCAGCTCGCGCTGGCCGCCTACCTGGAGAAGGGCGGGCTCGACAAGCACCTGCGCAAGCTGCGCCAGGTGCTGGCCGAGCAGCAGGCGAGCTTCTCGCAGGCGCTGGGCCGCTACTTTCCCGCGGGCACGCGCGCCACGCGGCCGCTCGGCGGCTACTTCCTCTGGGTCGAGCTGCCGGCCGAGGTCGATGCGCTCGCGATCCACCGGCAGGCGCTCGAATGCGGCATCAGCGTTGCGCCCGGGCCGATCTTCTCGGCCACGCGCGGCTTCGCGCACTGCCTGCGCCTGAACTACGGCCATGCGTGGAATGCGCAGAGCGAGGAAGCGATGCAAACGCTGGGCCGCCTCGTGGCCGAGGCCACCGAACG
>CAMLCW010000100.1 GCA_946478645.1 uncultured Variovorax sp. | reverse complement strand
CCTGCGCGGTCAGCGCCTTGGACCATGCGGCCTGCTTGTCGCTGCCTTCGGCCAAGCCGGCGGAGATCGCCGCACGCAGCGCTTGCCGCTCCCGGGCGTTCGCGGTCATCAGCGCGTTCATGTCGTCGGTATCGACCAGGCCGGCGACCCGCAGGTCGAGGATCTGGTCGCCGATGGCCACGCCGATGCGGAAAGCCTCGCTGCTGCCCGCGGCGCGGAAGCGCCCGAACGGCAGGTTCTGGATCGGGAAGTCGCAGCCGGCTTCATTGGCGCTGGCGATCCAGCTGCGCAGCTTGGGGTCGTGGGTGGTGTTCAGTGTCGAGGTGGTCATGGATGTGTTTCTTTTCAGGATGTGTTCGTTCAATCGGCAGTCATGCCGGCTTTCTTGGCCACTTCGCCGAGCCGCTGGTACTCGGCCTGCGTGAGCGCTGCGAGCTCCTGCGCGCTTGAGCCGCGCGGCGAGAAGCCGGCCTGCGCGAGCTTCGCCTTCACGTCGGGCTGCGCCAGCGCCTCGACGAAGGCTTCGTTGAGCGCCTTGACCACGGGCGCCGGGAGGTTGGCCGGGCCGTAGACGCCGAACCAGGGTTCCAGCGCGTAGCCCTTGAGCCCCGCTTCGGCCATGGTCGGCACGTCGGGCAGCGAGGGCGAACGCGTGGGCCCCGCCACCGCGAGCGCGCGCAGCTTGCCCGACTGGATGTGCGGCAGCGATGCCGGCAGGTTGTCGAACATGAGCCCGATGTTGTTGCCGAGCATGTCGGTGATGGCCGGCCCGCTCCCCTTGTAGGCCACGTGGGTCAGCTCGGTGCTGGTCATCTGCGCGAACATCACGCCGGCCAGGTTCATCGAGGTGCCGGCGCCCGCCGTGGCATAGGGCATGCCCGGCGTCTTCTTCGCGGCTGCGATCAGCTCGGCCACCGATTTGATCGGCGAGGCGGCGGGCACTTCGAGCACGATGGTCGACATGCCGAGCAGGCTGATCGCGGTGAAGTCGCGGCGCGGGTCGAAGGCCATCGACTTGTAGATGTGCGGATTGAGCGCATTGGTCGAGATCGCACCGAAGCCGATCGTGTAGCCGTCGGGCGCGGCCTTGGCGACCGCGTCCATGCCGATGTTGCCGCCGGCGCCGCCGCGGTTCTCGATCAGCACCGGCTGGCCGAGCTTCTCCGACACCTTCTGTCCGACGGTGCGCGCCACCAGGTCGGTGGTGCCGCCGGCCGTGTACGGCACGATGAAGCGGATCGGCTTCGAAGGGTAGCCAGCGGCCTGCGCGAGCAGCGGTGCGGCGATGAGCGCGAGGGCCGCGGCGCGGCGTGTGAGCGTGAAGGGAGAGGTCATTTTTTGAATTGGTCCTTGAGGCCGGCCCAGCAGTCGGCATAGTCGGTGTCGAGCGCGGGGCTCTGGAGCGCGAAGTTCGTCGGGATGAAGCGATAGCGGCTCTCGAACATGAAGGCCAGCGTGTTGTCGAGCTTCTGCGGCTGGAGCTTGGCGCTGGTGGCCTTGTCGAAGGCCTCCTCGTCGGGGCCGTGCGGCACCATGCAATTGTGCAGGCTGGCGCCGCCCGGCTTGAAGCCGCCGGGCTTGGCGTCGTACTCGCCGAGCACCAGGCCCATGAACTCGCTCATGAGGTTGCGGTGGAACCAGGGCGGACGGAAGGTGTTCTCCATCACCATCCAGCGCGGCGGGAAGATCACGAAGTCGCAGTTGGCGGTGCCGGGCGTGTCGCTGGGCGAGGTCAGCACGGTGAAGATCGAAGGATCGGGATGGTCGAAGCTGATCGAGCCGATCACCATGAAGTTGGCCGTGTCGTACTTCACCGGCGCGAGGTTGCCGTGCCAGGCGACGACGTTGAACGGCGACTGCTTCGTCGGCGCGGTCCAGAAGCGGCCGCCGAATTTCTTGACCAGTTCGTACGCGCCACCGTTCTCTTCGAACGCCGCCACGGGCGCCTGGAAGTCACGCGCGTTGGCGAGGCCGTTCGAGCCGATCGGGCCGAGCTCGGGCAGGCGGAAGTGGGCGCCGTAGTTCTCGCAGACATAGCCGCGCGACAAGCCATCGGGCAGCGCCACCTTGAACGCCATGCCGCGCGGCAGCAGCGCGATCTCGCCGGGCCTGACGTCGAGCACGCCGAGTTCGGTGGTGATGACGAGCCGGCCCTGCTGCGGCACGACGAGCATCTCGGCGTCGGCATTGATGAAGGCGCGCTGGACCATCGAGCGGCCCGCGAGGTACACCAGCGCACCGATGCCGACCTGCGACTCGGCATCGCCGTTGGCCGCGAGCGTGTGCATGCCGTCGACGAAGTCGGCGTCGGCCGCGCCGTCGAGCGGCATCGGATGCCAACGCAGCGGCTCGGGCGCGAGCGCGATATTGCGGTCGGCGCCGGTGGTCCAGTGGTGCTGGGCATAGGGCTGGTAGCGGCCCGACACCACCGACGGCTGGCGCCGGTAGAGCCAGGTGCGGCGGTTCTCGTGGCGCGGCGCGGTGAAGGCCGTGCCCGAGAGCAGTTCGGTGTAGAGGTCGAACGGCGCACGCTGCGGATTGTTGCGGCCCTGGGGCAGGGCGCCGGCGACGGCTTCGCTGGCGAATTCGTTGCCGAAGCCGCTTTGGTAAGTGGTCATGGTGTGGTCCTGGGGTTCAATGGAAAAGAATTCGGACAACCGGACGCAGAAGGAAGACAAAAGTCACGCAGAAGTCGCAGAAGGACTTCTATAGATTTTTCATGGTTTCTTTTGCGACCTCTGCGAAACCTTCGCGTCCTCTGCGTCCGGAAGTCCGCATTCGTGTGCCTATTTCGCCGCCGCCAGCGCCTCGCGCAGCACGGCGAGCGAGCCGATGTGGTTGGCGAGCACCAGCACGAGGCGCGCGTTGTAGGCGTGGCTCTCGTCGGTGTCGAGGCCCTGGTGGGCTTCGATCAGCGCTTCGTAGAAATCGTCGGGCGCATCGAGGTGCGGTTCGGTGATGAGGAGGGATGTGGTCTGTGGCATGTTCATGTCCTTGCCAGCGCGCGGTCGTGGGCCGCGCGAATGTCTGCCGCCGAGGGCTCGCGCCAGCGCGCGCAGACATGCTGGTCGGGGCGCAGCAGGTACACCGTGCCGGGCCGGGCGTCGTAGCGCGTGGTGGCGAGCTCGCCTTGCACGCGCAGGATGTGCAGCGGCAGATCGCTGGCCTTCAGCGCCTGCAGGCTGCGCTCGGCTGCCTCGTCGTGGCCGAACAGCAGCGCGGTGAAGCCGTGCACCCGGCAGGCTTCGCGCAGCAGCCAGCCGGTGCTGCCGTCGGCGCGCGCGATCGGCGCGTCGGCCGCTGCGGCGCCGGGCGCCATCGGGCCCGTGAACGCGTCGCTGTCGGGCGTGCTGAGCGGCGAGCCGTGCAGCACCGCCGGCACCGAGAGCCGGCCGCTGTTGACCAGCGTGCGCGCAAAGGCATGGCGCTTGGTCAGCTCGAGCACCGCATCGCGGAACAGGCGGCTCACTTCGCTCTTGGGCGTGATGAAGTCGGTCGCGCGGGTGGAATGGCGGATGTTCTCGTCGGCCGCGTACTCGCGCTCGCGTGCATAGCTGTCGAGCAGCGCATCGGGCGCGTCGCCCTTCAGCACGGCCGCGAGCTTCCACGCCAGGTTGTCGGCGTCCTGCACGCCCGAGTTCGCGCCGCGCGCGCCGAACGGCGAAACGCCGTGCGCCGAATCGCCCGCGAACAGCACACGGCCCTGGCGAAAGCTCTCCATGCGCTGGCAGGCGAAGGTGTAGACGCTGGCCCAGCCGATCTCGAACTGCACGCCCGCATGGTCGATGCTGTCGAGCAGCGCGCGCACGCGCGGCACGATGCGCTCGGTCTTGCGCTCCTCGACCGGGTCGGCCTCCCAGCCGAGCTGGAAGTCCACGCGCCACATGCCGTCGGCCTGCTTGTGCAGCAGCACGCTCTGGCCCGGGTGAAAAGGTGGATCGAACCAGAAGCGGCGTTCCGTGGGCAGGTGGGCGTCCATCACCACGTCGGCGATCAGGAAGCGATCGCGGAAGGTGCGGCCCTTGGGTTCCTGCCCGAGCAGCTGGCGCAGGTTCGAGCGCGAGCCGTCGCAGGCCGCGACGTAGTCGGCCGCCAGGCGGTACTCGCCCTCGGGCGTCTCGATGGTGAGCACCGCGCCGTCGGCCTGCTGTTCGATGCCCGTGACCTTGTTGTTCCAGCGGATGTCGATCAGCGGCAGTTCGCCCGCGCGTTCGGCCAGGTAGCCTTCGACGTAGTACTGCTGCAGATTGATGAAGGCCGGGCGCTCGTGGCCGGGCTCGGGCAGCAGGTCGAAGCGGTAGACCTGCTCGTCGCGGAAATAGACCTTGCCGATGTTCCACGACACGCCCTTGTCCACCATGCGGTCGCCGCAGCCCAGGCGGTCGAACACCTCGAGCGTGCGCTTGGCGAAGCAGATGGCGCGCGAGCCGGTCGAGACGGTGTTGTCGTTGTCGAGCAGCACCACGGGCACCTCGCGCAACGCCAGGTCGATGGCGAGCGCGAGGCCGACCGGGCCGGCGCCGACGACCACCACCGTGTGGCGCGCGGGCGCGGCAGCAGCGTCCTGGTCGGCGTGGCGCTTGTAGTCGAAACGCAGGCTTTGATAGTCGATCACGTGTTTGTCTCCGTTTTCGTCTCCTTCCCCCTCCGGGGGAAGGCAGGGATGGGGGCAAGCGGCGTTCGCAACCGGCGCTCTGGCTGCCCCCACCCCAGCCCTCCCCCGGAGGGGAGGGAGCGAATATCAACCTTCGAGCGCCTTCCACATCTCGATGTCGCGCTCGGCCGTCCACACGCGCGGATCGGCATGCCCCGAGGCCTCGTCGTAGGCGCGGCTCACGTCGAAGGGCATGCAGTGGTCGAAGATCACCCACTGGCTGTACTTGGGCTGGAGCTTCGCGTAGGTTTCCTTGTAGACCGCGTTCAGGTCGCGCCCCGCCTTCACGCCTTCCTGCACGCTCGCGTACACGTCGGAGATGAAGTCGCGCGTGCCCTGCAACCCCTCGGCCACCTGCTCGGGCGTGGTGAGCGCCGCGCCGCGGCCCGGCACCAGCGCCTTGGGCTTCAGCGCCGCGACGTTGTCGAGCGTCTGCGGCCAGTCCTGGAAGTACGCGTCGCCCGCATAGGGCGTGGCGCCGAACTCCACCAGGTCGCCCGACAGCAGCGCGCGCTCCTGCGGCAGCCAGACGACCGTGTCGCCCTTGGTGTGGCCGCGGCCCAGCTGCAGCAGCTGCACTTCGAGCTGGCCGAGCCACAGCGTCATCTTGCCGGTGAAGGTCATGGTCGGCCAGGTCAGGCCGGGCGGCACCGTCTCGACGTTCTGGAACAGGCGCGGGAAGCGGCCGATCTCGCTCGCCTTGTCGGCCTCGCCGCGCTCGACGATCAGGTCGCGCGTGTCCTGGCTTGCGAGGATGTGCTCGGCGCCGTAGCCGGCGGCGCCCAACACGCGCACCGCGTGGTAGTGCGTAAGCACCACGTACTTGATCGGCTTGTCGGTCACTTCGCGGATGCGCCGCACCACGTCGGCCGCCATCGCCGGCGTGGCCTGGGTGTCGGCCACCAGCACGCAGTCGTCGCCGATCACGATGCCGGTGTTGGGGTCGCCCTCGGCGGTGTAGGCCCAGGCGTGCTCGGAGATCTGGCTGAAGGTGACCTTCTTCTCTTCCATGTCGGCCTGGCTGGCGAACTTCTTGGCTTGGCTCATCGTGTGGTCTCCATCGTATGTGAATGCTTGGATTCGTCTAAAGCAAACGAATTTGCGGATAACGAATTTGCGGAGTGTAGGCCTTGAATCAGTTCATGTCTAATCCCTTCTTCATGAACGAACATCCGACGCCCGGCGCCGCGGCGGCCAACGACACCGACCGCGCGGCGCAGCGCGGCATCCAGAGCATCGAAGTGGGCGGCCAGCTGCTGCGCGCACTGGTGCACCACGGCCGGCCGATGGCCCTGAAGGACCTCGCCCGCGAAGCCGACATGACGCCCGCCAAGGCGCATCCGTACATGGTGAGCTTCGGCCGGCTGGGGCTGATCGAGCAGGACCGCGCCAGCGGCCACTATCTGCTCGGACCGCTGGCCTTGCAACTGGGGCTCATCAGCCTGCAGCAGGCCGACCCGGTGCACATCGCGACGCCGCTGATCGCCGAGGTGGCGCGGCGCATCGGCCACACCGTGGCGCTCGCGGTCTGGGGCGCGCGCGGCGCGACCATCGTGCGCACGGCCGAGTCGCCGTCGCCAGTGCATGTAAACATGCGGCACGGCACCGTGTTCTCGCTCACCAACACGGCCTCGGGCCGCGTGTTCGCTGCCTATCTCGACGCCGCCGTCGTGCGGCAGCTGCTCGACGCTGAGGGTGCACGGCAGAAGCCGCACGCGCCCGGCATGCCGCCCGAGCGTCCGCTGCCTTCGTGGAGCGAGTTCGCGCGGCAGCTCGACGAAGTGCGCGCCCATGGCGTCAGCCGTTCGGAGGGCGAGGTGATCGAGGGCGTCAGCGCGATGGCCGCGCCGGTGTTCGACCACACGGGCGCGATCGTGCTGTCGGTCACGGCCATCGGCCCGGCCGCGATCTTCGACACCGCCTGGGACGGCGAAATCGCACGCGCGCTCAAGGCCTGCGCGGGCACGGTGTCGGAACGGCTCGGCGCAAGGTCGGTCGCGAAGGGCACCGACTGACCGACCTCGCGAGCGCCATGAGCCTGGGCATCGATTCTTCTTTTTCTTCTTCGCCGTCGATCGAATCCGCGATCGCGCTGCTGGCCGCCGCACGCCGCATCGTGGTGTTCTCGGGCGCTGGGCTGTCGCGCGCCTCGGGCATTCCGACCTACCGCGATGCCGACGGGCTCTGGATGAACCGGAACGCGCTGCAGTTCTCGCATGCCGACGACCTGCGGCGCGACCCCAAGGGCTTCAGCCGCTTCTGGGCCGAGCGGCTCGCGACGGTCGAGGCCGCCGCGCCGAACGCGGGCCACCACGCGCTCGCGCAACTGCAGCGGCTGCGCCCCGCCACCCGCCTCGTGACGCAGAACGTCGACGGCCTGCTGTCGATCGCGGGCGGCCTCGACGTGCTCGAACTGCACGGCTCGCTGCGCCGCTGGCGCTGCGACCACTGCGGCAACCGCCAGGGGCCCTGGCCGTTCCAGCGCTGCCTGCGCTGCACCTCGCGTGCGCGGCCCGACGTGGTGATGTTCGGCGAGACGCTCAATCCCGGCGTGCTGCTCGATGCGCAGGCGGCGGCGCAGGAGTCGGACCTGTTCATGGTGGTCGGCAGCACGGCGATCGTCTACCCGGCCGCCGAACTGCCGGAACTGGCGCTGGCGCGGGGTGCCCGGCTGATCACGCTCAACATGGAGCCGCTGCCGCAGCTCGATGCGGCCGCGGCGGTGGTGCTGCGCGGTGCGTCCGAAGAACTGCTGCCGCGGCTGCTGGCGGGGCTCGGCAGCTGAAGCGGCGCCGGCCCGGCGCCGGCCTTCAGCCCTTCTTGCCGCCCAGCAGCACCAGGGCCCCGCCCACGACGATGGCCGCCACGCTGGCCCAGGCCGGGAAGTTGACCTGCTGCTGCTCCTTCACCGACAGCTCCAGCGGGCCGAGCTTGGCCTGGTGCGTTTCCTTGGTGAAGCTGAAGCCGCCGAGCGCGAGGCCCGCGAAGCCCGCGAGGATGAGCAGGATGCCGATGATGCGTGTGGGATTCATGCGGAGATCTCCTCGGTGTGATGGTTGTGTTGAATGGTCGAGCTTACTGCCGCGGAATCTGGTCGACCCATTGCACGATCTCGGCGATCGCCGCGTCGGTGGCGGCCGCGAGCGCCTTGACGCCGCCCGGCGCGTTGGCGCTCGGCGCCGGCCGGCGCACGGTGAAGCTGCGCTGCCCCAGCACCCGGTCGCCGCCCGCGGTGCCGCGGATCAGCGTGGCGCGCAGGCGCACCAGGCCGACGCTGCTGCTGGCCGAATCGAAGTAGTGGCTGAATTCGTCGAGCGACACGCGCAGGGTGTCGGGCACCCGGCCTTCGCTGCGCGCGATGGTGGCGCTCTCCTCGGGGCCGAGCACGGTGCGCCGCTCGGCCAGCGCGTCGCGCAGCCGCTGGCGCAGCAACTGCGCCGGCGGCAGGCTCCAGCGCGACTGGCCGTAGGGGCGCAGTTCGTTGGCATCGGCGTAGCCGAGCCGGTAGAGGATCTGCGTGCCGTCGAGACGCGCGTTGCTCTCGATCTCGGCGAGCGCGAGCGTGGGCAGCGCGGCGGCCGGCGGTGCCGCTGCGACGGCGGGACCGGGCCCGAAGTCGTACAGCGTGGCGCGCGCGGGCTTGTCGGGCAGGGCGCCGCAGCCGGCGAGCAGCAGCACCGTGAGCACGAGCCCGAGGCCGGCGGCCGGGGCCGAGCGCAAGCGGCGGGGAATGGCGGAGTACGTCATGGTCGTCTTCATCCTCGGCGTCAGGGCCGCTCGGGCGCCACGGCGGCCGGTGCGGTGAAGCCCGGTTCGCCGGGCCCCGCGCCGGCGCCGCCGTTGCCGAACAGCAGCGATTGCGGGTTGTCGTTGATGCCATCGGCCGCGCGGCCGAGCCGGCGTACCGCGCGCGAAGTGTCGTCGGCCACGCGGTTCACGCGCGGCAGCGTGGCGGAATTGAACGAGTCGACCGCCTGCGCCAGCGACTTGGTGCCCTCGCCAAGCCGATCGATGGGCCCGTCCGGTGCGTTCAGCCGGCTGACGGTGGTGTTGAAGTTGTTGGCCACGCGCGAAACGTCGCCGGCTGCCTTCTTGACCGAGCCCATGGTCTCGGGCAGCGCCGCGAGCGTCGGGTTCAGGCCGGTCTTCACGGTGTTGTCGAGCTGCTTGAGCAGCGTGTTGGCGCTGGCCGAAGCCGCCGCGATGTTCTCGAGCGCCTCGGCCACGCGCTTCTGGTTGCCGTCGCCGAGCAGGGCGTTGGCGCGCTTCGTGGCCTCGTCGACCTGGTTGATGATGGCCTCGCCGCGGTCCTGCAGCTGCGCGAGCATGGAAGGCTTGAGCGGAATGCGCGGCGGATCGTCGTTGTTCGGCGCCAGCACCACGTTCGATTCGCCCTTGTCGTCGAGCGCGATGAAGGCGAGGCCCGTCACGCCCTGGTAGCTCAGTGTCGCGAAGCTCGAGGTGGTGAGCGGCACGCGCTGGTCGACCGTGATGCGCACGCGCACGTTGCCGCGCGTCTTGGGGTCGAAGTCGATCGAGGTGACCTTGCCGACCGCGATGCCACGGTAGCGCACCATGGCCTGCGGCTGCAGTCCGCTGACCGGGTCGCGCGTGGAGAGCTCGTAGATGTTGCGCACCGTGTTGTCGCGCGTGAACCAGACCACCAGCCCGATGAGGACGGCGAGCAGGCCGAGCACGAAAGCGCCGGCGGCGAGGGCATGGGATTTGTTTTCCATGGTGTGGCTACCTTTCAGTGGCCCGCGCCGGCCGCGCTCGGCGGGGCAGCGGCGGGTTTGTCGTGCAGGGCCTCCAGCGCGCGCTGGCCGCGCCCGCCCAGGAAATATTCGTGGATGAACGGATGCGGGTAGGCGATCACCTCGCGCGCGGCGCCGCTCACGATGACCTTCTGGTCGGCCAGCACCGCGATGCGGGTGCTCAGGTCGAACAGGGTGTCGAGGTCGTGCGTGACCATCACCACCGTGAGGCCGAGCTCGCGGTGCAGGCCGCGCAGCAGGTCGCAGAAGCTGTCGGACGCCTCGGGGTCGAGGCCCGCCGTGGGCTCGTCGAGCAGCAGCAGCGGCGGGTCCATGATGAGCGCGCGCGCCAGCGCCACGCGCTTGATCATGCCGCCCGACAGGTCGGCCGGGCTCTTGTTGGCGTGCCGCGGCTCGAGGCCCACCATCTGCAGCTTGACCAGCGCCGCGTTCCGGATCAGCGCGTCCGGCAGCAGCTTGAGCTCGCGCAGCGGAAAGGCGATGTTCTCGAGCACGCTGAAGGCCGAGAACAGCGCGCCGTGCTGGAACAGCATGCCGACGTTGGCCGCGCCCTTGGCGCTGAGCTCGCCGGGCGCCTGCCCCAGCACCTCGACCGTGCCCTTGGTGGGTTTCTCGAGGCCGAGGATCTGCCGCAGCAGCACCGTCTTGCCGGTACCCGAGCCGCCGACCAGCGACAGCACCTCGCCGCGCTCGATGCGCAGTTCGAGGTCGCGGTGCACGACCTGCTCGCCATCGGCGTTCTTGAACACCGTCCAGAGCTTGCGGATGTCGACGACCGGGGTCTCTGCGTTCATGCCCTGAACCCCACGCCCTTGAACAGCACCGCGAACAGCGCATCGACCAGGATCACGGCGGTGATCGACGTCACGACGGAAGACGTGGTGCCGCGCCCCAGGCTTTCGGTGTTGGGCTTGACCTTCATGCCGAAGTAGCAGCCGATCAGCGCGATGAGAATGCCGAACACCGCCGACTTGGCGAGCGCGATCCAGAGGTTGGTGATCGGCACCGCGCGCGGCAGCGCCGAAAGAAAGTAGGCCGGCGAGATGTCGAGCGCGGCGTCGGCCGCGAACATGCCGCCCGCGAGCGCCGCCATCGAGGTCCAGAGGCTGATCAGCGGCATCGCGATCGCGAGCGCGAGCACGCGCGGCATCACCAGCCGGAAGCCGTGCGGAATGCCCATCACGCGCATCGCATCGAGTTCCTCGGTCACGCGCATCACGCCGATCTGCGCGGTGATCGCCGAGCCCGAGCGGCCCGCGATCAGCACCGCGGCCAGCACCGGGCCGAGCTCGCGCACCAGCGACAGGCCGAGGATGTTGACCACGAACGCCTCGGCGCCGTACTGGCGCAGCTGCTGCGAGATCAGGTAGGCCAGCACCACGCCGATCAACAGCCCCACGAGCGCCGTGATGTGCAGCGCGGTGGCGCCGAACTGGTAGAGGTGGCCCGAGAAGTCGCGCCACGGCCCGCGGTGCGGCGCACGCAGCAGGGTGCAGACGTCGATCGCGAGTTGGCCGACCAGGCCGACGTAGTCGCGCATCGCCTGCAGCGCGCGCGGGCCGGTGTGGGAGAAGTGCCGCAGCCGCTCGGGCAGCGTCGGCGCCGGTTCCTCGGGCGTGCCCACCGTGTATTGCGCCACCTGGTCGAGCACCGCCTTGTGCTGCGGCGACATCTCGAGCGTGGCCGGCCAGGCGTGGCGCCAGTGCTCCCAGAGCAGTTGCGCGCCGATGTGGTCGAGCTGCTCGATCGGGCGCAGGTCCCAGGCGCGGTCGTCGGCTGGCGGGGCGGCCGAGAGGTCGCGTTCGAGCGCCTGCCAGGCGTTGCGCGACGACATCGCGAGCGTGGTCCAGCGGCCGCTGGCCACCGCCCACTGGCGGCCGTCCTGCGCGCGCGCCTCGATGCGCGGCAACCCGCTGTCGGCGGCGGATGCGTCGGCAGGCGAAGTGGCGATGGGCATGGCGGGGCGATGCGGTGCGGCGTAAGAAGAAAGAAGGAAGGAGGCGGTCGGAAGACACCATCGTAACCGCGCGAATCGGCGATCCGATGTCGCCGCACCGGCCCCCGGCGTAGGGGTTCGCGCCGTTCTTCACGGCTGCCGCCTGGTATTCGGGTTCAGCCCCAGGCGCGGGAAAGCGCGTTCCACGCGCTCGCGATGACCGGCTCGTTGCGCCGCGCCGCGAGCGAGACGAAGCGCAGCGCGCAGTCGAGCTGCACGCGGTCGGCCATCACCAGCCCGTGCGACTGGCTCTCGCGGATCGCGATCGAGTCGCGCAGCAGGCTCAGGCCCACCCCCGATTTCAGCAGATCGAGCATCGAGGCCTCCTGGTCGACCAGCGCCACGCGCCGCGGCGCGAGCCCGAGTGGGCCGAACACGCGCTCGAGCAGGCGGTGGTGCGCCGATTCGGGCGGCGTGCCGAGCCACGGCAGCGCGGCCAGCGCCTTCCAGTCGCGGCCCAGCACCTGCGGGCCCCAGCCCGCGGGCGCGACCACGCGGTAGGTGAAGCGCGTGAGCGTGCGCGCGGCGAGCGGCGAGGCGGCAGCGGGCGCATCGACGGGCGGCTCGCCCTCGTCGAAGGTGTCGAGGTGGAAGCCCACGTCGAGTTCGCCGCGCAGCACTTGCGCCAGCACCGTGCCGCTCATGCCGTGGCGCAGCTCGGTCTCGATCTGCGGCGCCGACTCGACGAGCTCGCGCAGGAACATGCCGAGCCGCGTGAATTCGGGGTCGAGGATGGTGCCGATGCGCAGCGCCCCGCGCACGGTGCCCTGCAGGTTGCGCGCCGCCTGCTGCAGGTCGCCCACGGCCGCGAGCACCCGCTCGGCCTGCGGCAGCAGCGCGGCGCCGTCGGCCGTGAGCGCCAGGCCGTGCGGCGTGCGCGTGAAGAGCTGGAGGCCTGTGTCCTCGGCCAGCCGCTTGAGCTGGAGGCTCACCGCGGGCTGCGAGAGGTGCAGCCGCTCGGCGGCGCGCGAGACATTGCCTTCGCGCGCCGCCAGCACGAAGGCGCGCAGGACATGGAGTTCCGGGGTGGCGGCAGTCATATAAGTGCGGTTTATAAACCACCGGCCCCAAAATCATTGGCGTTGGGGCGCTGCCTTGGGGGAAACTGCCGTCCGCTGGATCGGCAGGGTCCATGAGCGGCAAAAATATCCACAGAGACAAGAAGCAGGTGTCATGAGCGACGACGACAACACGTTCGACTACATCGTCATCGGGGGCGGCACGGCCGGTGCCCTGATGTGCAACCGGCTCACGCGCAAGTCGCAGCAGCGCACGCTGCTCGTCGAGGCCGGCCGCAAGGACGACTACCACTGGATCCACATCCCGGTCGGCTACCTGTATTGCATCGGCAATCCGCGCACCGACTGGCTCTACAGCACCGAGCCCGACGCCGGGCTCAACGGGCGCACGCTGCGCTATCCGCGCGGCAAGACGCTGGGCGGCTGCTCCAGCATCAACGGCATGATCTACATGCGCGGCCAGTCGCGCGACTACGACCAGTGGGCCCGGCTCACCGGCGACGATGCCTGGCGCTGGGACAACGTGCTGCCCGACTTCAAGAAGCACGAAGACCACTACCTCGGCGCCGACGAGCTGCACGGCGCGGGCGGCGAATGGCGGGTCGAGAAGCAGCGGCTGCGCTGGGACATCCTCGATGCCTTCGCCGCGGCCGCGGTGCAGGCCGGCGTTCCCCACAGCACCGACTTCAACCGCGGCAGCAACGAGGGCGTGGGCTATTTCCAGGTCAACCAGAAGAACGGCTGGCGCTGGAACACCGCCAAGGCCTTCCTGCGGCCGGTCTGCTACGGGCGACCCAATTTCGAGATGTGGGTCAATGCGCATGCCACGCGGCTGGTGCTCGAGACCCAGCCCGACGGCAGCCGGCGCTGCACCGGCGTGCAGGTGTGGGACGGCCATGAGATGGTGACGGCGCGCGCCACGCGCGAGGTGATCCTCTGCGGCGGCGCCATCGGCTCGCCGCAGCTGCTGCAGCTTTCGGGCATCGGGGCGGCCGAGCTGCTGCGCCAGCACGGTATCGAGGTGGCCGTCGATGCGCCGGGCGTCGGCGCCAACCTGCAGGACCATTTGCAGATCCGCGCGGTCTACAAGATCGACGGCGCGCCCACGCTCAACGTGCTGGCTTCCTCGATGGTCGGCAAGGCGAAGATCGGTCTGCAGTACCTGATGAAGCGCAGCGGCCCGATGAGCATGGCGCCGTCGCAGCTCGGCGCCTTCACGCGCAGCTCGCCCGAGCACGCCTGGCCCAACATCGAGTACCACGTGCAGCCGCTCTCGCTCGATGCCTTCGGCGAGCCGCTGCACAGCTTTCCCGCCTTCACCGCGAGCGTCTGCAACCTCAACCCGACGAGCCGCGGCACGGTGCGCATCCGCAGCCCGCGCTTCGCCGACGCGCCGGCCATCGCGCCCAACTACCTGAGCACCGCCGAGGACCGCAAGGTGGCGGCCGATTCGCTGCGCGTGACGCGCCGCATCGCTTCGCAGCCGGCGCTCGCGAAGTACAAGCCCGAGGAGTGGAAGCCGGGCGTGCAGTACCAAAGCGACGAAGACCTCGCGCGCCTGGCCGGCGACATCGCCACCACCATCTTCCATCCGGTCGGCACCACCAAGATGGGCGCCGACGACGATCCGATGGCCGTGCTCGATTCGCACCTGCGCGTGCGCGGCGTGCAGGGCCTGCGCGTGGTCGATGCGGGCGCCATGCCCACCATCACGAGCGGCAACACCAACAGCCCGACCCTGATGATGGCCGAGAAGGCGGCCGAGTGGGTCCTGCGCGGGGTTTGAAGGGGTCGGG
>CAMLCW010000099.1 GCA_946478645.1 uncultured Variovorax sp. | reverse complement strand
CCCGGTGGCCTGGGCACGCGCCCTGAACAGCAACAGCAACGACCCCAACAACGCCGAAGACAATTCAAGAATGACCCCCAAGCAAACAGCCCTCACCGACGCCCTGATCCAGGCCCGCCAATCCAACCAAACACTCGATGCCACGCCCTGGCTCGACACGCTGGAAAACCCGACGCAGGCCTATGAAGTGCAGGACGCCGTCGCGGCAGCGCTCGGCTGGTTTGCCGACGAGTCCGCACCGCGCGCCTGGAAATCCGGCGGCGCCTCGCGCAGCGCGACCCTCACGCATGCGCCGCTGCCACCCACCGGCGTGCGCACCGCCCCGGCCGATTTCGGCGACATCCACTTCCATGCGCCCGGCTTCGAGACCGAGATCGCGCTGCGCCTCGGCCGCGACGTGACGCCCGCCATGGCCGCTTCGCTCGACAGCGCAGCTGACGCCGCGGCACTCGTCGACGCCATGGCCGTCTCGGTCGAGATCGTCGATTCGCGCTGGCAAGACCTCGCCGCCACGCCCGCGCTGCTGCGCCTCGCCGATTCGCAGGTGCATGGCGCACTCGCGCTCGGCGAATGGCAACCCTTCGCCGCGGTCGACTGGGCCTCGCAGCGCTGCGAAACCACCATCGGCGATACCGCGCCCGTGGTGCGCGAAGGCACGCATCCGCTCGGCGATCCGGCCTGGCTGTTGCCCATCTGGCTGCGCCACCTCACGCGCCACGGCCGCACCGCGCCGGCCGGCAGCATCGTCACCACCGGCTCGTGGGTCGGCATCCTGCCGTGCCGGCGCGGCGATCAGGTGACGGTGGCGTTCGAGGGCATCGGCGCGCTGCGCCTGAGCGTGTAGCGCCCGCCGCCCACGCCCGCATTCGCCACCAGGAAGTCGAGCACCGCGCGCACCCGCGCCGGCAGCGTGCCCGCCTTGCCGATGTAGACCGCGTGGATCGGCTCCACCTCGCCGGGGTTGAATTCCTCGAGCAGCGGCACGAGCCGGCCTGCATCGATGTCGTGCTGCACGTGGTAGAGCGACAGCCGCGCCACGCCCGCGCCTGCGATGGCCAGTTGCCGCAGCGTTTCGCCGTCGCCTGCGCGCACCGGCCCCGCCACCGGCAATGCGATCGAACGGCCGTCCACGCGCAGTGGCCAATCGGGCGTGTTGCGGCGGTAGCTCCAACCCAGCCGGTTGTGCGCCTCCAGCTCTTGCGGCGTGCGCGGGGTTCCGTACTTTGCGAGGTAGGCGGGCGCCGCCACGATCGACTGGCTCGTTTCGCCCAGACGCCGCGCCACCAGGTCGGACGGCGGCAGCTGGCCCCAGCGGATCGCGATGTCGGCGCGCTCGTCCATCAGGTCGACGATGCGGTCGGTCAGCGCGATGTCGAGCGTGATCTGCGGATGCTGCTCGAGCAGTCGCGGCACCAGCGGCACCAGCTTGTGGTGGCCGAAGGACACGCTCGCATTGATGCTCACGCGCCCGCGCGGCGCGGCGCCCGCGGCGGCGCAGCGCTCGGCCTCTTCGAGGTCGGCCAGCACCCGCGTGCTGCGCTCGTAGAAGTGCAGCCCTTCGGGCGTGAGCTGCAGCTTGCGCGTGGAACGGTGCACCAGCTGCACGCCCAGGCGCTGCTCGAGCCGCGCCACCAGCTTGCTCACGGCCGAGGGCGTCATGTCGAGCTGCCGCGCGGCGGCCGAGAAGCCGCCCGCCTCCACCACCTGCACGAAGGCTTCCATTTCGCCGGAGCGATTGACGTCGATGCGGGGCATGGCTGTACTTTCTGTGAATTCAAATCACAAGTGCGTGTAGCAGCGGCATTCTAGTCACAAGCGGATTTCGGCCGCACAGTACGTGCATCATGCCCATCGCCCTTCTTGCCCTCACCGCCGGTGCCTTCGGAATAGGCACCACCGAATTCGTCATCATGGGCCTGCTGCTGCAGGTCTCGAACGATCTCCACGTCTCCATCACGGCCGCCGGCCTGCTGATCTCGGGCTATGCGCTCGGGGTCGCGGTCGGCGCGCCGCTGCTCACCATCGCCACGCGGCGGCTGCCGCGCAAGACGGTGCTGCTCGCGCTGATGGCCATCTTCACGCTCGGCAACCTGGCTTGCGCGCTGGCGCCGAACTACGAGATGCTCATGGCCGCGCGCGTGATCACCTCGCTCGCGCACGGCACCTTCTTCGGCGTCGGCGCGGTGGTGGCCACCGGGCTGGTCGCGCCCGAGCGCCGCGCATCGGCCATCGCCATCATGTTCACCGGCCTCACGGCCGCGACGCTGCTCGGCGTGCCGGCCGGCGCCTGGCTCGGGCTGCATTACGGCTGGCGCGCCACCTTCTGGGCCGTCACCGTGATCGGCGTGCTGGCCTTCGCGGTGCTCGCGCTGTTCGTGCCGCGCGTCAAGGCCGAGGCCGCACCCGCCAGCGTGCGCGACGAGCTCGCGGTGCTCGCTCGCGGCCAAGTGCTGCTCGGCCTCGCGATGACGGTGCTCGGCTATGCGGGCGTGTTCGTCGTCTTCACCTACATCCAGCCGCTGCTGACCCAGGTGACGGGCGTGGCCGAATCGGCCGTGTCGCCGATCCTGCTGGTGTTCGGCGCCGGTCTGGCGGCCGGCAACCTGCTCGGCGGCCGGCTGGCCGACCGCGCGACCATGCCCGCGGTGCTCGGCACGCTGGTGGCGCTGGCCGCGGTGCTGGGCGCGATGCAGTTCGTCATCGGCACGCCCTTTGCCGCCGTGGCGTTCGTCGGCCTGCTCGGCATCGCCGCGTTCGCCACCGTGGCGCCGATGCAGTTGCGCGTGCTCGAAAAGGCCACGGGCGCGGGCCAGAACCTGGCATCGAGCCTCAACATCGCCGCCTTCAATCTTGGCAATGCGCTCGGCGCCTGGATCGGCGGCGTGGTCATCGACCACGGACCGGGCCTGCGCGCACTCGGCTGGGTGGCCGCGCTGCTGACGCTCGCGGGCCTGGCGATCGCACTCTGGAGCCGTTCGCTCGACCGCCGCGACCACACAGCCACGGCGGCCGACTGCGCCTCGGCGCGGGCCTGACCTGCGAATGAACGGTCAGGCGGCGACCGCATCGGACACCGGCACCGCCGCCGCGAGTTCGTCCACCAGCCGGTCGACCGCGCCTTCGGCCCTGGCGAGCGATTGCGCCAGCTGTTCGCCGCCGAACTCGTCGCACTCGACCGCGGCCTCGTGCACCTCGGTCACGCCGATGTAGCCGAACACCGAGCGCACGCTGCTTTCGGTGTGGTTCAGGTGCGCGATGCGCCCGCCCGGGTCGTAGCCGTGGTCGCCGCGCGCGCCCAGCAGCACCATGCGCTTGCCCATGTCCGCGAGCATCGGCCAGTACGGCACCGCGCCGCGCGCCCGATCGAAACCGAAGGTGCGGCCCACGCGCACGATGTTGTCGATCCACGCCTTGAACTGCGCGGGCACGCTGAAGTTGTACATCGGCAGGCCGACCACGATCAGGTCGGCCGCGACGAGCTGGTCGACGAGCCGGTCGCTCTCGGCCAGCACATCGGCCATCCACGGCTCACGCGCCTCGGGCGGCGTGAAGGCGGCATGGATCCAGCGCGCATCGACGTGCGCGGGCGGATGCTGGCCCACGTCGAGGTAGTCGACGCGGTCGCCGGGGCGCACAGCTTGCCAGCGTTCGACGAAGCGTGCGGACAGGCGGCGCGTGTGCGAGCCATGCGGATCGATCCCGGAGCGGCCCGGTCGGGCGCTGGCATCGATATGGAGGAGGTTCAGGTGGCCGGCTTTCATGGGTGAGGTTCCTTGTTGCATGGGGCGCTGCCACAATGGCGGCGCAGACCTCGAATCTAGGGATGAAGACCCGCCGCCACAAACGATCGTTTCTCCACGCATGCAAGAACTGAGCTCATCCATCCGCGCCGCCCGCCGGCTGCCGCCGTTGCTGTCGCTGCGCGCCTTCGAGGCCGCGGCCGCGCACCGCAGCTTCCAGCGCGCCGCGCAGGAGCTGTCGGTCACGCCTTCGGCCATCAGCCACCAGGTGCGCGCGCTCGAGGACACGCTGGGCCAGCCGCTGTTCCGGCGCCTCACGCGGCAGCTGGTGCTGACGCCCGCCGGCGAGCGCCTGTTCGACGACCTGCGCATGGGCTTCGACCTGCTCGAGGCCGGCATCGACAAGCTGCGCCGGCCTGCGGCCTCGCCGGCCGTGACGCTGACCACCAACACCGCCTTCGCGGCACGCTGGGTGCTGCCGCGCATGGAGGCCTTCCGCCAGGCCTGCCCCGACGTCGAGCTGCGCCTGCACGCGGGCGACCGGCTGGTCGACCTCGCGCGCGGCGATGCCGACATCGCGATCCGCTCGGGCCGCGGCGACTGGCCGGGATTGGTGGCGCACGAACTCATGCGCGAGCGCTACGCGCCGCTGTGCAGCCCGATGCTCAAGCTCCGGCGCGTGGACGATCTGCCGAAGCACGAGCTCATCCACTGCGACTGGCAGCCGCATGCGCTCGCGCCCGCCGTGTGGCCGCGCTGGTTCCGCGAGGCCGGCATCGCACCGCCGCGCGGCCGCGCGATGAAGTCGCCGGGCCTGTCGTTCTCCGACGAGACGCACGCCATGCTCGCCGCGCTCGGCGGCCATGGCGTCGCGCTGCTGAGCCTCACGCTCGCCGCCGAAGAGATCGCGAGCGGTGCGCTGGTGCAGCCCTTCGGCCCCGTGCTCGATACCGGCAGCTACTTCCTCGTGGTGGCCGAAGGGCGCGAGAACGAGGCGCCGATTCGCGCGGTGTGGGATTGGATTGCGGCGCAGGCGACCGCAGGCGTCTGAAGGCCGGCCGCATGCTGCACTTGCGCTGCGCTGCCGTTCTGGCGAGACTCAGCCGCCCAACACGGGGCGAGGAGCGTTCATGACGAGGTTTCCCTACGGCCTTTGTGTCGTCGCCACAGGCGCAGTCGTTGCCGCAGCGCTCGCTGCATGCGGCGGGGGCGGAGGAGGAGGCGGGGGCGCAGGTGGCGGCATCGGCGTGCTTCCTCCCCCCAGCACGTCGACGGCCCAGTTGCCGGCGCGCGAGGCGCTGATCGCACGCGCCAAGCGCTACGAACTCAATACGCCCTACGTGCCGCCGCCTGGCGATCCGCTCGAGCATCACACCTCGGGGTACGCGAAGGCGATGTGTTCCGCAGCCTTCATCACTGGCCTCGACCCGGGCGTTGCCGCGGAAAACGTCGGCTACTTCACCGGACCGTATGCGCAACGCAGGAACGTCGACACACCGGTGGTCGACCGCGAGAGGAAGGAAGTGCGCATCACAATGCCAAACGGGAAGACGCTGGTGGCGCGGCACTTCGGCTCCCAAGGCTGCATCACGCTGCCGCCAGGCCGGGACGACGTGTTCTTCGCGCCACTCGCCGTCACCAGCACACTGCCCGATCCCGCGACGCAGGACTGGCCGATGGGCAACGTGCTGCCGAGCGGCCCCATGGATGGCATCGACGCCGCCAAGGTGCGCCAGGCGGTCGAGGCCGCGTTCGAACGGCCCGAGGCCTACACCGCCGCCTTCGTGGTCACGCACAAGGGGCGAATCGTCGGCGAGCGCTACATGAACGGCATCGGTCCGACTACCCCGCTCGAGTCTTGGTCGATGGGCAAGAGCGTCACCGCCACGCTGCTGGGCTTGCTGATCCGCCAGGGCGAGTACCGGCTCGACCAGCCGGCGCCGATTCCGCAATGGCAGGGCGACGGCGACAAACGCAAGGAAATCCGCATCTCCGACATCCTGCAGATGTCGAGCGGATTGCGCATCAACGCGCCCGACGATCCCGAGTTCGACCTCAACGGCGCCTACCCCGACCACGTCTATTTCTACACCGGGCGCATCGACGCGTTCGACTATGCCGCCACGCGGCCGCAGCAATGGCCGCCGGGCACGGTCGGCCGCTACCGCAACACCGACCCGGTGATCGCGAACTACCTGATCCGGCTCGCCGTCGAAAAGCGCGGCGAGGCTTACCTGTCGTTCCCGCAGCGCGCGCTGTTCGACAAGATAGGCATCCGCACGATGACGCTCGAGACCGATCCCTACGGCAACTTCCTGGCGCAGGGCTACGACTTCATGTCGGCACGCGACTGGGCGCGGCTCGGCAACCTCTACCTGCAGGATGGCATGTGGAACGGCGAGCGTCTGCTGCCCGAGGGCTTCGTCAATTTCGTGCGCACGCCCGCGCCGGCCTGGGTGGCCGATCAGCGGCCTGTCTATGGCGGCTTCTTCTGGCTCAACACCACGGGCGTGTGGCCGGTCCCCGCCACGGCCTACTACATGCTCGGCGCCGGCGGACAGATCACGCTGATCGTGCCCTCCCACGACCTCGTCGTGGTGCGCATGGGCTTCGACAAGGGCGCGCAGGCGTCGGTTGCGAGCCTCGAGAAGGCGCTGACGCTCTTGATGCAAGGCGTGGCTGGCACACCGTAGCGATGTGTGGCGGCGGCCCCGAGCCGCAACCGATCACCCCAACGGCAGTTCGACGCACGCCGCCAGCGGCACCGCCGTGATCCGCTCGCTGCTGGCCACGACGACGGCCCGCCCCGGCTGCGCGGCGCGCCGCGCGATGGCCTGCCACAGGCCTTGGACCGAACGCGCGTCGAGCGCGCCGACGGGATCGTCCAGCAGCACCACGGGCCGCCCCGACGCGAGCGCGGCGGCCAGGCCGACCTTGCGGCGGGAGCCGGTCGACAGCATGAACATCTGCTTGTCGAGGTGCGGCGCGAGCGAGAAGGCCTCGACCAGGCGCTGCCACTCGGCCTTGTCGAAACCCGCATCGCCCTCGCCCATCAAGGCCGTGCAGGCCTGCACGCCGAGCGGGTCGAAGGCTTCCGACGCGGGCTCGCAGAAGAAGACCTGACGCCGGTAGGCCTCGGGCTCGGCGTCGAGCGCCACACCGGCCGCGCGCAGTTGCCCGGCCGAAGCAGGCAGCACGCCCGCCAGCACCCGCAGCAAGGTCGACTTGCCGCTGCCGGTGTCGCCGTAGAGCAGCGTGACGCCTTCGCCGATGGTGCCGGACCAGCCGCGGGCCAGCGCGGATTGGCCGGGGTAGGCGAAGTGCAAATCCTGGATCTGAAGGAGGGGCGACGTCGAAGAAGGTGTCATGGGAATGGCGCATCGGCACGGCAGTGGACGCCATTGTGTCGCTGCCGCGGCTCAGGGCATGGCGCCGTCCAGCGGCGACAACCCCTTCACCCACTCGAACACCGCCGCCACGCTCGGATCGTCGCGCCGCGCCTGCGGGCACACGAGGTGGAACGCCGATCCCTGTAGCACCGGCCCGAAGGGCTGCACCAGGTTGCCCGCGCGCAGTTCGTCGGCGATGAGTGCCAGGCCCATCAGCGCCACGCCTTGGCCCTGCAGCGCGGCCGAGACGGTGTGGGTCTCGTCGGAGAACACGGGGCCGGCCGTCACGTCGAGGCCCGGCACCTGGGCCGCCTGCTGCCATGCGACCCAGGTGCCCGGCTGGTTCCTGCTGTTCGGCACCGCGAAATGCAGCAGCGTGTGCTTCACGAGGTCGGCCGGGCGGCGCAGCTTGAGCGCCGGGCTGCAGGCTGGCGCGAAGACGGTGTCGAAGAGCTTCTCGGCCACGAGGCCCGGCCACTGGCCGTTGCCGTAGCGGATCGAGACGTCGGCCGTGATGCCGTCGAGCGCAACCGCCTCGTGCGAGGCATGGATGCGCAGGTCGAGCTTCGGATGCCGTGCGCGCAGGGTGCCCACGCGCGGCAGCAGCCAGCGCGCGGCCACGGCGGGCGTGGTCGACAAGGTGATCGCGCTGCGCGCGGGCGGTGCGCGCAGCCGGGCCACGGCCTGCGCGATAGCGCCGAAGGATTCGCTGAGCACGCCTTGCAGTTCACGCCCCTGCGGCGTCAGCACCAATTGACGCGGCTGGCGGATGAAGAGCGCCACGCCCAGCGATTCTTCGAGTTGCCGCACCTGGTGACTGATGGCCGTGGGCGTGACCGAGAGCTCGTTGGCCGCGCGCTTGGCGCTGCAGTGCCGTGCGGCGGCCTCGAAGGCGCGCAGCGCGGCCAGTGGCGGGAGGGGGTGCAGCGAGGCCATGGATGAATAGATTTTTCAGCAGCGAAAAGAAATCGTCGTTTGTGACGCTTCGCATGCTTCGGTAGATTGCAAGGCATGTCAAGAGTCAGCTGAATTTCCTTCATCCACCCACATCGGAGAACGACCATGGCCACCCTGCTCCACATCGACGCCAGCGCCCGCCCCGGCCGCTCGGGCACCCATCCGCACGGCTCGCATTCGCGCCGGCTCGGCCACCACTTCGTGAGCGCGTGGCGCGCCGCACGCCCCGACGACGAGGTGATCTACCGCGACATCGGCGCCGCACCGCCCGCGAGCATCACGGGCGAATGGATTGCCGCGGGCTACACGCCGGCGGCCGAGCGCGAGCCGTGGATGGACGCGGTGCTGGCGGAAAGCGACGCGCTCATCGGCGAGATCCGGCGCGCCGACCTGCTGGTGATCGGCGTGCCGATGTACAACTTCGGCATGCCGGCGCCGCTCAAGGCATGGATCGACAACGTGGTGCGGATCGGCGCCACCTTCGACTACGACCGCGCGCGCGACAACCCCTATGTGCCGCTGCTGGCCGAGCGCCATCGCCGGACGGTGCTGCTGACCTCGTGCGGCAGCAGCGGCTACGCACCGGGCGGCTGGCAGGCAGATCGCGACCTGCTGACGCCCGGCATCGCGAGCCCGCTCGCGCTGCTCGGGCTCACCGAGGTCCACAGCGTGGCGGTCGAGCATGCCGAGGACCGCGACGACGAGCTCGCGCGGTCGATGGATGCGGCGCTCGCGCGCATCGAGACGCTGGTGCGCGCGCTGCAGGCGTCGTGAGGCGAAACGAGCGAATTCAGTTCAACCCGCGCGCAGCTGCTCGCGCAGCTTCTGCCCGATCTCGGGCCGCTCGAGGAAGGGATCGGCCGGGTTGGTGATCGAGACGATGTTCTCCATGCGGCTCTTCACGTTGCCAAGCGCCTTGGGATGGCTGAACACGTAGAACTGGTTGGCGCTGATGGCGTCGAACACCTTCGCCGACACCTCGGCCGCGCTGATCTTGCCGCTGCTCACGGCCTTGTTGCTCATGGCCTGGCCGATGAGTTGGCTCTTGGTAAGTTCGCTTTCCTTGGGCGCGTTGGGGCGGTTGCGTTCGCTGCTCGTGATGCCGGTCGGCACGAAGTACGGGCACAGCAGGCTGGCGCCGATCTGGTCGGTCACGAGGTTCAGGTCCTGGTAGAGCGTCTCGGTCAGGCTCACCACGGCGGCCTTGGCGGCGTTGTAGATGCCCATGTTCGGCGGCGTGAGCAGGCCGGCCATGCTGGCGGTGTTGGTGATGTGGCCGCGCCAGGCCGGGTCCTTGGCGGCGGCCTCGAGCATCATCGGCGTGAACAGGCGCACGCCGTGGATCACGCCCCACAAATCGACGCCGAGCACCCATTCCCAGTCGGCCACGGTGTTCTCCCACACCAGGCCGCCCGCGCCCACGCCGGCGTTGTTGAAGACGAAATGCGGCGCACCGAAGCGCTCCTTCACGGCGGCGGCCAGCGCCTCCATCTGGGCCGCGTCCGACACGTCGACCTTGCGCGCGAGCACCTGCACGCCGGCCGCCTCGGCCTCGGCGCGGGCCTTGTCGAGTGCGTCCTGCTGCACGTCGACCAAGACGAGGTTCATGCCGCGCGCCGCGCCGATGCGTGCGCATTCGAGGCCGAAGCCGGAGCCCGCACCGGTGAGAACGGCGGTCTTGCCCTGGAAGTCTTGAATCATTTGCCGGTGTCCTTCTTGCGTTGAATGTCTCTGGAGTTGGAGGCGCTATTGAAATACGGAACGCGCACCGGCGCAGTCACGAAGGTGCCCGCGAAGGCGCCCGGTCAGGCCTTCAGGCCTCAGCTTTCTTCAGCACGTAGCCGATGCGCGGAAAGTGCACATGCACCGTGCCGACGCGCTCGCTGCTGCGCTCGAGCGTGTAGTGCGTGCGCGTGGCCGCCACCAGCGTGCCCGGGGTTTCCTCGAGGCCGAAGCTCTCGGCGCGCACGGTGACGGCGCTGCCGAGCGCAATGCCATGGTCGTCCTGGAAGGTGCTGTCGGTCAGCAGCGTGTGCGGCACGGCGGCCTTGGCCACGGCGATCGCCTCGTCGGCGCTCGACTTCTCGATCGTGCCGTGGCCGATCGCGGCCATGCGGTCCATCCAGTCGACCACGGCGGGCGTCAGGTCGAGGATGCCGCGCACGGCGTCGATGCGGCGCGTGTACCAGAGCGGATGGTAGGCCGAGAAGTCGGCAATGCAGGGCGCCTCGCCGAGCAGGAAGGGCTTGTCGTCGAGCATGTCGGACAGGCGGCGCAGGTACGACTTGTAGGCGCTGGTGGCATCGGCCGGGCGCAGCCGCGTCATGTTGCCGGCGCTCATCTTGCCGCGGTCTTCGCCGAAGGCCTTGGCCGCTTCGGGCGGCGCCTTGGCGAACACCTCGGCCACGCCGCGCGGCTGCATGTTCCAGGCCATGGCGGCCCAGAACAGCGTACTGTCGGCCCATTGCGCGAGGATGCGCGACATGCCCTTCTCGGGCTCGGGATAGAGCGAGGGCTCGGGCTGCAGGTGTTCGAGCACGTCGGCGATGAGCGCGGTGTCGCAGTACATGTCGGCACCGATCTGCAGGAACGGCGTTTTGCGGTAGCCGCCGGTGAGTACCTCCACCTCGGGCTTGGGCATGATGGCCGGGATCAGCACCGACTTCCACGGCAGCTTCTTGGCGCCGAGGATGAGCCGGACCTTTTCGGAGAACGGCGAGGTGTTGTAGTGGTGCAGGATGAGTTCGGCCATCGGGGTTCCTTCCTTGTGTACGGCGGATGCCGCGGGTGTTGGTGCAGAGGCGTGCTCAGCGCGCACGTGCGCGCGCGATGATTGCGTCGAAATCGGTGCCGGCGCCGAGCATGCCGAAGGCATGGCCCCAGTCGCCGCCGAGGCGCGAGGCGCAGAACGCCGCCGCCACGGCGCCCGGCGCGGTCTGCACCAGCAGCGCAGCCTGCACCGCGAGCGCCACGTCCTGTGCCAGGCGCCGCGCCTCGGTCTCGGAGGCCATGGCCTCGATGCGCGCGGGCAGCGCGTCGGCCAGGCGGTCGAGCGCGCCATGCTGGCCGCGCGCGGGCGCGAGTTCGGCCGCGAGCGCCGCCACCGCATCGCCCTTGCGCAACCCGCGCAGCAGGTCGAGCGCCATGATGTTGCCCGCGCCCTCCCAGATCGAGTTGAGCGGCATCTCGCGGTAGATGCGCGCCATGGTGCCCTGGCCGCCCTCTTCCACGTAGCCGTTGCCGCCGAGGCATTCCATGGCCTCCTGCGCCAGGTGGCTGCCGCGCTTGCAGATCCAGAACTTGGCGACCGGCGTGAGCAGCCGCGCCATCAGGCGCTCGTGGTCGTCGTGCGGGCGGTCGAAGGCGCGCGCCAGGCGCAACGCGAGCGCGGTGGCGGCCTCGCTCTCGAGCGCGAGGTCGGCCAGCACGTTCTTCATCAGCGGCTGCTCGACCAGCGGCTTGCCGAAGGCGCTGCGCTGCACCGTGTGGTCGATGGCCAGCGCAACGGCCTGGCGCATGAGCCCGCTGGTGCCGAGCGCGCAGTCGAGCCGGGTCATGGTGCCCATCTCGAGGATCTGCGGAATGCCGCGGCCCTCCTCGCCCACGAGCCAGGCGGCGGCGCCATGGAACTCGACCTCGGAGCTCGCATTGGCCTTGTTGCCGAGCTTGTCCTTCAGGCGCTGGATGCGGATCGCATTGCGGCTGCCGTCGGACAGCACGCGCGGCATGAAGAAGCAGCTCAGCCCGGCGGGCGCCTGCGCGAGCACCAGGAAGGCGTCGCACATCGGCGCCGAGAAGAACCACTTGTGGCCGGTGATCGCATAGCGTTCGCCCCAGGCGTCGCTGCCGTCGCGCACCGCCTGCGTGGTGTTGGCGCGCACGTCGGAGCCGCCCTGCTTCTCGGTCATGCCCATGCCCATCGTGACGCCGGGCTTGCCGCCGACGAACCCGGGCGCCGGGTCGTAGTCGCGGCTGCCGAGCTTCGCGCCCCAGTCGGCGTGGACCGCCGGGTTGCCACGCAGCGCGGGCGTGGCCGCATAGGTCATCGAGATGGGGCAGAGCACGGAGGGCTCGAGCTCGGTGAAGAGCATGAAGCCCGCGCCGCGGAACACGTGCGGCGAGGCCGAACCGCCGAGCCAGGGCGTGCCGTGCAGGCCCGCACCGACCGCCGCGGTCATCAGCGCGTGGTAGCTCGGATGGAATTCGACCTCGTCGATGCGCCGGCCGTAGCGGTCGTGCGTGCGCAGCTCGGGCGTGTGGGTGTTGGCGAGCCGCGCATGCGCCTGCATGTCGGCGCCGCCGAGCCTGGCGCCCAACGCCTGCAGCGGCGCCACGTCGAGCTGCGGCGCGTTGAACTTCAGCGCGTCGCGCAGGGGCCGGTGGGTTTCGAAGAGGTTGTAGCCCGTGAGCGGTTCAGGCTGGTTGAACACCTCGTGCGTCGTTTCCATCAGCGGCCTCCTTGCCGTGCGTTCAACAGTGCATGTCAGATCAGCTTGACCAGCTGCTTGCCGAAATTCTTGCCCTTGAGCAAACCCAGGAAGGCCTCGGGGGCGGATTCGATGCCCTCGGCCACCGACTCGCGCGGCCGGAGCTTGCCGCTCGCGACCAGCCCGCCGAGCTCGGCCAGCGCCTCGGGCCAGACCTCCATGTGCTCGCTCACGATGAAGCCCTCGACCTTGAGGCGGTTGATGAGGATCAGCGAAGGGTTCGCGAGCGGCAGCGGCTGGCCGTCGTAGCCCGCGATCATGCCGCACAGCGCCACGCGCGCGAAGGCGTTGGTGCGCGACAGCACGGCATCGAAGATGTAGCCGCCGACATTCTCGAAGTAGCCGTCGATGCCGTCGGGGCAGGCTTCCTTGAGCGCGGCGCCCATGCTCTTGGCGTCGGGGTGCTGGCGGTAGTCGATGCAGGCGTCGAAGCCGAGCTCGTCGGTCACGTACTTGCACTTGTCCGGGCCGCCCGCAATGCCCACCACGCGGCAGCCGCGCGCCTTGGCCAGTGCGCCGAAGGCGCTGCCGACCGCGCCGCTGGCGGCGGTGACCACCAGCGTGTCGCCGGCCTTGGGCGCGATGATCTTCACCAGGCCGTACCAGGCCGTGACGCCGGGCATGCCGACCGCGCCCAGGTAGTGCGACAGCGGCACCTGCGTGGTGTCGACCTTCTTGAGCGCACCGGGCTGCGAGGCGTCGACCACGCTGTACTCCTGCCAGCCGCCGAAGCCGACGACCTTGTCGCCCACGGCGAACTTCGGATGCCGGCTCTCGACCACCTCGCCGGCGGTGCCGCCCTGCATGACCTGGCCGAGCGGCTGCGGCTGGGCATAGCTCTTGGCGTCGTTCATGCGCCCGCGCATGTAGGGGTCGAGGCTCATGTAGTGATGGCGCACGAGCACCTGGTTCTCGGCCAGCGCCGGCGTCTCGGCGGTCACGAGCTTGAAGTTGCTCGCCGTGGCTTCGCCCTCGGGGCGGTTGTCGAGGTGGATCTGCTTGTTCGTGGGCATGGCGGGTCTCCGTGGATGGCGGGTTTTGTCAGTCGGTGGATGGCGGGCGCATCTCGTTGGCGCTCGCGGGGCCGGTGGGCAGCCGGCGCTTCACGTACTTGAAGGTGCCGGTGGCATGGGCGCAGACGCGCTCCTGTTCGTCGTAGATCTTGGCTTCGGTGAAGGCCAGCGTGGCGGTGCGGTGCATCAGCGTGCCGCGCGCATGCAGCGGGCCGACCGAGGACTGCATGAAGCTGGTCTTCATTTCGATGGTGACCACGCCGCTCTCGGGCGAGACGCTGCGCGCGGCCGCCGCCATGGTGATGTCGAGCAGCGTCATGCAGGCCCCGCCGTGGGTCACGTCGAAGGTGTTGAGGTGCTCGGGCTTGGCGGTGTAGCGGATCTCGGATTCGCCGCCCTCGAACTTCGTGAGCTCGAAGCCGAGATGGCGCGCGAAGGGAATCTGGCTCGTGTAGGAGCGGATGTTGATGTCGTCGGAAGTGGCGCTCATGTCAGGCGGTGTCAAAAGGAATCGGGATCGGACTTCCGGACGCAGAGGACGCGAAGGTTCCGCGAAGGACGCAAAAGGAATTCATGATGAGATCTTTCGAATTTCCTTTTTTCGCGTCCTTTGCAAGTCCTTCGCGTCCTCTGCGTCCGGCTGTTCAGGTTTTCATGCCGCACCGAGCACCACG
>CAMLCW010000098.1 GCA_946478645.1 uncultured Variovorax sp. | reverse complement strand
CCGAAGGCGGGGGACATTCGCGGAGGGGAGTACCCGGTGGCCTGGGCACGCGCCCTGGACAGCAGCGCCCAAGACAACGCCCGCGTCGAACGGAAGGAAGGAACCCCATCTCAGGCCACAGCCGCCTTGAGGTCACGAAAGAACGCCTCTTCCTCCTGCGACAGCGCACGCAGCATCGAAGCGAGCCGTCCCGGGTCGACCACCTCGCGCCCCTTCACCATGCGCGCCGCCTTGAGCGCAAACGCACGCCAGTTGTCGCCGATTTCGATCAGCCGCTCCGACATCCGCGTGAGCTGCGGTTTGCCGAGCAGATCCGCAGCTTCCTGCAGGAAGCCCGCGTAGATGAAGCGGAAGCCCGCCCCGCCCGTGCCGATCTCTTCCTGCATCCGCACCACGTGGCCGATGAAGTCGACGCTGCGCGGATCGTCGGCAGCGAGCTTCTCCATGCGCGCGGCCAGCATGCGCATGCCGCGCACACCCACGATCGGAATCGGCGCGCGCATGGTGCGCACCGTCTTGCGGATCGCCTGGGTCACCGAGGCCGCATCGACGGCCTTGCGCTCGATCGCTTGCGGGTAGTACATGAGCCCCTTGGGCGCGAGCACGCCCTTGGCGAAGCGCGCACGCGCGAGATCGGCGCTGGCGCAGCGCACGGGCTCCTCGAACACCGGGTCGCTGATCAGGTAGTCGTCGCCGTCCTTGCCGTAGACCAGCAGGTTGTGCGCATTGAAGTGGAAGCGCATGTTGGGCGGGAAGTACGGCAGCCAGTAGACCGAGGTCTGCAGCCCTACCAGCCGGCCCTCGGCCAGCAACGCATCGAGCCGCTGCTGGCCCGCTTCGGCGCTGCGGAAGGTCTCGAAGCGAAAGCGCGCGGCCATCGGCGCCAGCAGGCCCTTGATGATCGCCTTGGGCGGCATGCGGTACGAGATCAGCGGCAGGCCCGAGAGCTTGATGAACGGCAGGTAGGCGAACGACAGCGCCGACGAGAGGCCGAACGCCATGGCCTCGGTCATCGGCGCGCCGTGGTGGCGCATCAGGCTCGAGATCACGCCGCTTTCGCAGTGCGCCGCCTGGTGGTGCTCGAAGTTCGTGCTCGTCGTCACGGCAGGCCTTGCAAGGTGGCGACCGAAAGGCCCAGCGCCTCGGCATAACGCGCGAGCTGCGGCGCCGACAGCCGCGCGAAGTGCCGCGGCTGCAGGTGGCGGCGCACGCGCCACTGCCAGAAGCCGCTGGTCTGCGAGAGCAGCGCCACGTCCATGCGGCGCGCGTACATCCAGTATTCGAGCGGCGATGCGAGGCCCGCTGCCACGCGCGCCCGGGCCGCCTCGGCCTGCTCCACCAGCACGTCGACCGCATGGCGGGTGACGATCTCTTCCGCCTCCCAGCCGCGCGAGCGCGTGGTGACGACGCGGCCCTGCGCATCGCGCGCGTACATGAGCTTGGAATGCCCGTCGAGCGTGGCATTGCCCTCTTGCGGAACGGCGTCGAGGTCCATGTCAGTTCTTTGCTCGAAGAAGGCGGGATCGGACAGCCGGACGCAGAGGACGCGAAGATTTCGCGAAGGACGCAAAAGAATTCAATAAAGAATTTCTTGGCTGTTCTTTCGCGTCCTCTGCGGAACCTTCGCGTCCTCTGCGTCCGGTATTCATACGGCCTCCAAATGAATGAACCCGCTCGAGAAGCGACCGCTCTCCGGCACGAACATCAGCAGCCTGTGGCCCGGCCGGATGCGGCCCGAGCGGAACAGCTCGTCGAGCATGATGTAAGGCGACGCCGAACCGGTGTTGCCCTTGGTCGCGAGGTTGGTGAACCAGCGCTCGCGCGGGATCGCGAAGCCCAGCTGCTCAAGGCACTGCGCCACGGGCTCGAAGAAGTAGCCCGACGAGAGATGCGGCAGGAACCAGTCGATCTCGTCGGCATTCAGGCCGCGCTTGTCGATGAGGGCCGCGAGCGGCTCGCCGAGCGTGGCACGCACGATGTTCTCGTTGAGCAGGCGCACGTCCTGCTTCACCGCGAAGGTCGAGGCCTGCGCCCAGTCGCCCGGGGCGGTGTGCGCCCAGCCTTCGAAGGCGCCATCGGTGTTCTTGTCGCCGCCCGCGTACATGCAGACCGGCAGCTCGTGCGCGGCCGAAGAGAGGTCGATCCAGTTCACGCGCAGCGACAGCGGCCCGCGCGGCGCGCGTTCGAGCAGCACCGCGCCGGCGCCGTCGGACAGCATCCAGCGCAGGAAGTCCTTCTCGAACGCGATCTCGGGCCGCGCCTCGAGCGCCGCGACCTTGTGCGCGACCTCGGCCTCGAAGCGGTCGCCGCGCATCACGGCCGAGGCCAGCTCCGAGCCGGTGGCCACCGCGCGCTGCGCATCGCCCGAGCGCACCGAGAGCCACGCATGCTTGAGCGCCGCGGCGCCCGCCAGGCAGATGCCCGCGCAGGCCACCGCCTCGAGCCGCGGCCAGCCGAGCTCGCCGTGCACCATCACCGCATGGTTGGGCATCAGTTGGTCGGGCAGCGAGGTGCCGGTGGCCAGGCAGTCGACGGGGCCGATGTCGTCGCCGAGCGCGCGGACCGCGGCGGCCGTGAGCTGGGCGTTGCTCATCGCGAGCCGGCCCGTGGCGGGGTCGATCGCGTAGTGGCGCGACTGGATGCCGTTGCTGCGAAGAATGAGCCGGCGCGCACGCGAGGCCTTGCCGCCGATGCGCCCGAGGACCTCTTCGATGTCTTCGTTGCCGACCGCGGAAAAAGGCAGGAAGGCGGCGGTGCGGGTCAGGAAGACTTCAATCGTCATAAAGCGGAACGCGGTCCATGGCCGAGCCCGAGGGGCGCTCGAAATGGGCCGTCATTTTAGTCAGCCAGCGCTTGAACACCGGCCGCAGCAGCGCCTGGAGCGACAGGCTCACCGGCACCACCGTCACGATCAGCGCCAGCAGGAAAAGCACGTAGAGCAGCAGCAGCGGCTTGCGCTGCCAGGCGCCCGGCCGGCCCGCGGCCATGATGAGCTTGCCCCAGAGATAGAAGCTGCGCGTGCCGGCCTTCTCGCTCGCGAGCAGCCGGGCATCGGCCTTGACCGCGCCCAGGCCCGCCAGCAGCGGCCCGGCCCCGCGTTCGAGCCCGCCGTGGAGCGCATCGCGCAGCGCACGGCCGAAGCGGGCCGAGCCGCGGACCTGCGCCTCGCTGAGACCCGCGTCGGGCATGCCCCAGAAGCCGCGCTTGCGGCCCCAGATCAGCCAGGCCGGGGTGGTGAAGAAGGTGGCGAGCGTCGGGCCCGGGTCGGTGAGCACCACGTTGTCGATCAGCCGCGCGCCCACGGCGTCGAGCAGGCCCTTCAGCTTCTCGTGCGCCATGAGCCACATGTTGCGGCAGGCGATCACCGTCACCACCGGCTTGCCGCGCAGCAGCCGGGCCGCGAGCGGGTGCTGGAGAAAGGCGACGACCGGCTGCGACGGCGCCAGGAACCACACCTGGTAGGGCAGGATCACCAGGTCGAAGTCCTCGTCGCCCGTGAGCGAGAGCGGCGCGAGCGGCGCCGGCTTCAGGTGGGCCGATTCGGGAAAGGCATCGAAGAAGCGCAGGAACGGCCAGGGGAACGGATAGGCCACCTGCGGCCGCAGCACCTCCACATGCACGGAAATGCCCGGATCGGCCTCGAGCGGCGCCACGATCTGCCGCGTGACGCTCGCGAGCTGCCCCGTCTGCGAATACTGGACGACCAGGACGCGCTTGGCGCGCGTGGCGGAACTGGGAATACTTGAAGTCACTTGCTGGGACGGAACGGCGGCCGTCGAATGTAAGCGAAAGAGTGCAAATGACGCATCTGCTAATGGTCATGGCGTCGCATATGCCCCACGGCCAGGGCGGCGAAGGCACGAAAAAGGGCCGCACCCTTCGGCGCGGCCCTTCCAGGGCACTGGCGGATTGGCCGCTGCGCGTTCAGCGGACCTTCCCGTCTTTCCAGGCACTCAGCAGCTTGCTGTACTCGATGGTTTCGCCCTTCGGCTTCTCGTTCGCGAGCTTCTTCCACGGCGCGTTCTTGTCGCTGAGCCACTTGTTCGGGTCGCCCTTGGCATTGAGCTTGGGCGCGCAATGGGCCATGCCGGCGCGCTGCAGCCGGGCCATCACGTTGTCCATCTCGTCGGCCAGGTTGTCCATCGCCTTCTGCGGGGTCTTCTCGCCCGTCACGGCCTCGGCCACGTTCTTCCACCAGAGCTGGGCCAGCTTGGGGTAGTCGGGCACGTTGGTGCCGGTGGGCGTCCAGGCCACGCGCGCCGGGCTGCGGTAGAACTCGACCAGGCCGCCGAGCTTGGGCGCCATGTCGGTCATGGCCTTCGACTGGATGTCCGATTCGCGGATCGGGGTCAGGCCCACGATGGTTTTCTTCAGCGAAACGCTCTTGGAGGTGACGAACTGCGCGTAGAGCCAGGCCGCGGCCGTGCGGTTGGCGTCGTGGCCGTTGAAGAACGACCACGAACCCACGTCCTGGTAGCCGTTCTGCATGCCCTGCTTCCAGTACGGGCCGTTCGGGCCGGGCGCCATGCGCCACTTGGGCGTGCCGTCCTCGTTGACCACGGGCAGGCCCTTCTTGGTCATGTCGGCGGTGAAGGCCGTGTACCAGAAGATCTGCTGCGCGATCTGGCCTTGCGCCGGCACCGGACCCGACTCGCCGAAGGTCATGCCCATGGCTTCCTTGGGCGCGTACTTCTTCATCCAGTCGATGTACTTGGTGAGCGCATACACGGCGGCCGGCGAATTGGTGGCGCCGCCGCGCGACACGGCCGCACCCACCGGCGTGCACTTGTCGTCGGCCACGCGGATGCCCCACTCGTCGATCGGCATGCCGTTCGGGTTGCCCACGTCGGCGGTGCCGGCCATCGAGAGCCAGGCGTCGGTGAAGCGCCAGCCGAGCGACGGGTCCTTCTTGCCATAGTCCATATGGCCGTAGATCGGCTTGCCGTCGATGGTCTTCACGTCGACGCTGAAGAACTCGGCGATGTCTTCATACGCGCTCCAGTTGAGTGGCACGCCCAGGTCGTAGCCGTACTTGGCCTTGAATTTGTCCTTCAGGTCCTTGCGGTCGAACAGGTCGGCGCGGAACCAGTAGAGGTTGGCGAACTGCTGGTCGGGCAGCTGGTAGAGCTTGCCGTCGGGCGCGGTGGTGAACTTGGTGCCGATGAAGTCCTTGATGTCCAGGCCCGGGTTGGTGAACTCCTTGCCCGCGCCGGCCATGTAGTCGGTCAGGTTCATCATCTTGCCGTAGCGGTAGTGCGTGCCGATCAGGTCGGAGTCGGAGATCCAGCCGTCGTAGATCGACCTGCCCGACTGCATCGAGGTCTGCAGCTTCTCGACCACGTCGCCTTCCTGGATCAGGTCGTGCTTCACCTTGATGCCGGTGATCTCCTCGAAGGCCCTGGCGAGCGTCTTCGATTCGTACTCGTGCGTGGTGATCGTTTCCGACACCACCGAGATCTCCTTCACGCCCTTCGCCTGCAGTTTCTTGGCCGCATCGATGAACCACTTCATCTCGGCGGCCTGCTGCTCCTTGCTGAGCGTCGACGGCTGGAACTCGCTGTCGATCCACTTCTTCGCCTCGGGCTCTGCGGCCCCTGCACCGTGCGCGGCGAACATCGCCGCCGCCATCGCCAATGCCGTATAGCGCATCTTCATGAACGTGTCTCCTCGGTTGAAGGCTTCCCCGGGTGGTTCGAACGCGGCTCCGGGGAGGCGGAGAGCCGGTCGCGTCTTTCTTTCTCTGAGCGAAACCAGCTAACCCTTGCGCATCACCAGCGCGAGCAGAAGCATCGACAGCACGAAGCTGATCCAGATCGACGGCTCGGCCTCGAGCGCCAGCCATTCCTGGAACTTGCCCGCGAGGCCGATGAAGATGAGGTTCACATAGGCGGCGGCCAGCAAGCCGATGAAGAGCCGGTCGCCGCGCGTGGTGGCGATCGGCAGCCAGCCGCGGCGCAGGGTGGTGGGCGACTTGAGCTCCCACACGGTCATGCCGATCAGCATCAACACGATGCAGGTGAAGAAAATCGCCACCGGCGTGGTCCAGACCATCCAGTCGAACATTCCTTATCTCCTTGTCTTCTCTTGCCCCTTCCCCCTCCGGGGGAAGGTTGCGATGGGGGCGTCGCCGCGCGACGGATGCGCCGCTGGCCCCCGCCCCTGCCCTTCCCCAGCGGGGCAGGGAGAAAAACCGAAGGTCATACGCGCCCCATCGCAAAGCCTTTTGCGATGTAGTGGCGCACGAACCAGATCACGATCGCGCCCGGCACGATGGTGAGCACGCCGGCCGCGGCGAGCGTGGCCCAGTCCATGCCCGAGGCGCTGACGGTGCGCGTCATGGTCGCGACGATGGGCTTGGCGTCCACGCTCGTGAGCGTGCGCGCGAGCAGCAGCTCGACCCAGCTGAACATGAAGCAGAAGAACGCCGCCACGCCGACGCCGGCCTTGATGAGCGGCAGGAAGATCTTGATGAAGAAGCGCGGGAACGAGTAGCCGTCGATGTAGGCGGTCTCGTCGATCTCGCGCGGAATGCCGCTCATAAAGCCTTCGAGGATCCACACGGCGAGCGGCACGTTGAACAGCAGGTGCGCGAGCGCCACGCCGAGGTGCGTGTCCATCAGGCCGACGGTGCTGTAGAGCTGGAAGAACGGCAGCAGGAACACGGCGGGCGGCGTCATGCGGTTGGTCAGCAGCCAGAAGAACACATGCTTGTCGCCAAGGAACGAGTAGCGCGAGAACGCATAGGCCGCGGGCAGCGCCACCGTGAGCGAGATGACGGTGTTGATCGCCACGTAGATCAGGCTGTTGATGTAGCCCGAGTACCACGACTCGTCGGTGAAGATGCGCGCGTAGTTGGCCCAGGTGAGCGCCTGTGGAAAGAACGAGAAGCTCGAGAGGATCTCCTCGTTCGTCTTGAAGCTCATGTTGACCATCCAGTAGATGGGCAGCAGCGCGAACAGGATGTACAGCACCAGGAAGATGCTGCGCTTGCGGAATCTTCTTTCGTTCATTTGCCTGGCTCCTGTGCGACGGGCTGCTGTTGTTGCCGGCGCTGCCGTTCGGGGCGCGTGCCCAGGCCACCGGGTACTCCCCTCCGCGAATGTCCCCCGCCTTCGGCTCCTCCTTTATTTCGCTGCGGGGAGCACCCGGTACCCTGGGCACAGGGCACGATCGTTGTGCATCGCCGATGAACGACCGCTCTGCAACGATCCCGCCGATGGGGTGCCTTGCGCAGCGAAATAAAGGAGGAGGCCGAAGGCCGGGGGACATTCGCGGAGAAAGGTACCCCGTCGGCGGTATCGCGCCCTGGACAGCAGCGCCCCAAACTGCAATGCAAAACAGCCCGACAACTCATTTCTCCACCTCCACCGTCTGCGTGCCCACGCGCTGCATCCAGTTGTAGAGCACGAAGCAGAACAGCAGGATGATGAGGAAGTAGATCAGCGAGAACGCCGCCGCCGGCCCGAGGTCGAACTGCCCCACCGCCTTCTGCGTCAGGTACTGGCTCAGGAACGTCGTCGCATTGCCCGGCCCGCCACCCGTCAGCACGAACGGTTCCGTGTAGATCATGAAGCTGTCCATGAAGCGCAGCAGCACCGCGATCATCAGCACCCCGCGCATCTTCGGCAGCTGGATGTAGCGGAACACCGCGAACTTGCTCGCGCCGTCGATCCGCGCCGCCTGGTAGTAAGCGTCGGGAATCGAGCGCAGGCCCGCAAAGCACAGCAGCGCCACCAGCGGCGTCCAGTGCCACACGTCCATCACCAGCACCGTGAGCCAGGCGTCCGTGGCACTGCCGGTGTAGTTGTAGTCCACCCCCAGCTTCTGCAGCGCATGGCCCAAGAGGCCGATGTCGGCGCGCCCGTAGATCTGCCAGATCGTGCCGACCACGTTCCACGGGATCAAGAGCGACAGCGCCACCACCACCAGCACCGCCGACGACTTCCAGCCCTTGGCCGGCATCGACAGCGCCAGACAGATGCCCAGCGGAATCTCCACCAGCAGCACCGACAGCGAAAAGCCCAGCTGGCGCCAGAGCGCCTGATGCAGCTCGTCGTCGCGCATCACCGCGGCGAACCATTCGGTGCCGACGAACACGCGCCGGTCGGGCGAGATGATGTCCTGCACTGAATAGTTGACCACCGTCATTAGCGGCACGATGGCCGAGAAGGCGACGCACAGCAGCACGGGCAGCACGAGCCACCAGGCCTTTTGGTTCACGGGCTTGTTGCTCGCGTTCATGGCTTGGCCCCTTCTGCGCGGCCGGCCCCCACCCCAGCCCTCCCCCGGGAGGGGAGGGAGAAAGACCAGGGCACCAGACTGCCTGCAATCAGGATGTTCATGCCACCAGCTCCTCGTCCTTGTAGAAGCACGTGTGGGCATCGAGCACCCGCAGCCACACGGTGTCGCCAACCGCGGGCGGCATGTCGCCGGCTTGCAGCCGCACCTTGACCATGCTGCCGTCTGCGTCCGCGCTCAGCATGGTGTGCGTGCCGACGTCCTGCACCTGCGTCACCACCGCCGGCACCGCGCCCGGCGCGCCCGCACTCGCGAGGCGCAGGTATTCGGGCCGGATGCCGAGCTTGAGCATGCCCTGCGGCAGCGTGCGCGCGGACGTGAGCCGGGTGCGGCCCACTTCGAGCGCACCATCGGCACTGCGCGCCGCCAGGAAGTTCATGCCCGGCGAGCCGATGAAGTGGCCCACGAAGGTGTGCGCCGGCCGTTCGAACAGTGCTTCGGCACTGCCCACCTGCACCGCCTGGCCGCGCGTCATGACAACCACTTCTTCGGCGAAGGTGAGCGCCTCGACCTGGTCGTGCGTCACGTAGATCAGCGTGAGCTTGAGCTCGCGGTGGATCTGCTTGAGCTTGCGCCGCAGCTGCCATTTGAGGTGCGGATCGATCACCGTGAGCGGCTCGTCGAACAGCACCGCCGAGACGTCGCTGCGCACCAGCCCGCGCCCGAGCGAGATCTTCTGCTTGGCATCGGCCGCAAGACCCGCCGCGCGCTGGTTGAGCTGGCCGCTCATGTCGAGCATCTCGGCAATCTCGCCCACGCGCTTCCGGATCTGGTCTTCGGGCACCTTGCGGTTGCGCAGCGGGAACGCGAGGTTCTCGGCCACTGTCATCGTGTCGTAGATCACCGGGAACTGGAACACCTGCGCGATGTTGCGCTCCTGCGGCGTCGCGCGGGTCACGTCGCGCCCGTCGAACTGCACCGTGCCCTGCGACGGCACCAGCAGGCCCGAGATGATGTTGAGCATCGTCGTCTTGCCGCAGCCCGAGGGGCCGAGCAAGGCGTAGGCGCCGCCGTCGCGGAAGCTCATCTTGAGCGGCAGCAGCGCATAGTCGCTGTCCTGCTTGGGATGGGGCCGGTAGGCGTGCGCCAGGTCGAGGTCGATGCGGGCCATCTTCAATTCCCCCTGCGCCAGGCTGGCGCCAGCGCCAGCTTCTCGCCGGCATCGAACACATAGGCCTGCGATGCGCTGAAGTACAGCGTGATCGCCGCGCCCAACTCGAAGCGGTGCACGCCCGTGAGCTGCGCCACCAGTTCGCCCACCGCGGTCTCGACGTGCACGAAGGTGTCCGAGCCCGAGATCTCGGCCAGCTCCACCTTGCCGGGCAAGGCGACGTTGCCCTCCCCCGCGGCGACGTCGAGCGCGCTCGCGCGCAGGCCCACCGTGACTGCGCCGGCCGCCGCCTCGGGCAGCGCCAGCGCGAGCGCCGGTCCGCCCTCGAGCTGCACCCGCCCGGCCGATGCCGTCGCGCGCAGCAGGTTCATCGGCGGATCGCTGAAGGCGCGCGCCACGCGCAGCGACTGCGGCGCATGGAACACCTCGGCCGTGGGGCCATACTGCAGCAGCTCGCCGGCATCCATCACGGCGGTGTAGCCGCCCAGCAGCAGCGCCTCGCCGGGTTCGGTGGTGGCATAGACCACGGTCGAATCGCCGCTCGCGAACAGCTGCGTGAGCTCTTCGCGCAGGCCTTCGCGCAGCTTGTAGTCGAGGTTCACCAGCGGCTCGTCGAGCAGCATGAGCGGCGCGTTCTTGGCCAGCGCGCGTGCCAGCGCCACGCGCTGCTGCTGCCCGCCCGAGAGCTCGGAGGGATAGCGGTCGAGGAACATGCCGATCGAGAGCCGGTCGGCCAGCGCTTTCACGCGCGCATCGACGTCGGGCTCGCCGCGCAGCCGCAGCGGCGACGCGATGTTGTCGGCCACCTTGAGCGAGGGATAGTTGATGAACTGCTGATAGACCATGGCCACGTTGCGCTCGCGCACCGGCATGCCGGTGACATCCTTGCCGTCCACCAGCACCCGGCCGGTGCTCGGCGCATCGAGCCCGGCCATCAGCCGCATCAGGCTGGTCTTGCCGGCCTGCGTCGCGCCCAGCAGCACGGTGACCGCGCCGCTCTTCGGCGCGATGCTCTGCTCGTAGAGCCAGGTCTGCGCGCCGACTTTCTTGGTCACGCGCTCCAGAGTCAGTTGCATCGGCGCTCCCGGTGAGGTTCTAGCGTTGGTCGGTGGTGTGCGCCTGCATCCACGCAGCCACCTGCGCGCGTTCGGCGGCGGTGTAGTGCAGGCCCAGTTTGGAGCGGCGCCACAGCACGTCGTCCGCGCTGGTGGCCCATTCGTTCTGCTGCAGGAAATGCAGCTCGCGCGCATGGAGCCCCGGCGCCACGGCTTCGCCCATGTCGGCCATCGACTGCGCGTCGCCGAGCAGGTCGGCCACGCGCGCGCCATAGGCACGCGCCAGGCGCCGCGCGAGCCGGGCATCGAGCCAGGCGTGGCGGGCCTGTACTGCGCCCACGAAGCGCTCGAAGTCGTCGACGGGCCGCGTCGCCGCCCCGATCCAGCCCGACAGGTCGCCGCCGGCCAGGAAGGCCCCCTCCGTCCAGGCGCCGCGCTTCGGGCCCGGCTCGCCGAGCATGCGCCCGACCTCGTCGGCCGCGTCCTCGGCGAGCTTGCGGAAGGTGGTGATCTTGCCGCCCCATACCGACAGCAGCGGTGCCGCGGCGGTGTTCGACTCGAGCATGTAGTCGCGCGTGACGGCTGACGGGTCGCCCGAGGCATCGTCGAGCAGCGGCCGCACGCCCGAATAGGTCCAGACCACGTCGGCGGGCGTCACGGCCTTCTCGAAATACCGGCTCGCCTGCGTGCAGAGGTAGTCGATCTCGTCCTGCGAGATGCGCGCCGCGCCGGGGTCGTCGGCGTCCAGCTCGATGTCGGTGGTGCCGATCAGCGTGAAGTCGTCCTGGTACGGAATCGCGAAGATGATCCGCTTGTCGGGGTTCTGGAAGATGTAGGCATGGTCGTGCGCGAACAGGCGCTTCACCACGATGTGGCTGCCCTTGACGAGCCGCAGGCTCTTGGTGGCGAGCGCTTCGCCCTTGGCCGACTGCGCGACACCGCGCAGGAACGATTCGGCCCAGGGCCCCGCCGCGTTGACCACGGCGCGCGCGCGCACCACGCGGGTCGTGCCGCCGGCCGTCTCGAGCGTCGCGCGCCAGCCCTCGGCGTCGCGCTGCGCATGCACGCAGCGCGTGCGCGTGAGCACCTCGGCGCCCTGCGCCCGCGCGTCGACCGCATTGAGCACCACCAGCCGCGCGTCGTCGACCCAGCCGTCGGAATAGACGTAGCCGCGCTCGAACTGCCGCTTGAGCGGCTCGCCCGCCGCATGGCGGCGCAGGTCGATGCCGCGCGACGGCGGCAGCACCTCGCGCCTGGCGAGGTGGTCGTACATGAACAGGCCGATGCGGATCATCCAGCCGGGCCGCATCGAGGGGTCGTGCGGCATCACGAAGCGCAGGGGCCACATGATGTGCGGCGCGCTCTTGAGCAGCACCTCGCGCTCCTGCAGCGCCTTGCGCACCAGCGAGAACTCGTAGTACTCGAGGTAGCGCAGCCCGCCGTGGATCAGCTTGGTCGACGAGGACGAGGTGTGCGCCGCAAGATCGTCTTTCTCGCACAGCACCACGCGCCAGCCGCGGCCCGCGAGGTCGCGCGCAATGCCGCAGCCGTTGATGCCGCCGCCGACGACCAGCACGTCGCAGTCGGTCGTCGCAGGCGGCTTCGGGTCGGAGGACAAATCGCTCACAAAAACAGGCCCGTTTGATTCGTGACTTTGTTCACGGAAGGGCGCCATTGTATTTTCGCGTCTTTTCATTTGGATTCCTTTTGACGCGATTTTCCCCCGAGTTTTCCCTTACAAATATTCGTTTTCTTTCGTTTTAAAGTCGCCCGCTGTACCCTTGGCAGGAGTCTCACTGCCTTTCGCGACCTTTCCGTGAATTCCAACCCGCGCCAGATCAATCTCCTCGACACCGTGCGCAGGCGCGGTTCCGTCACCGTCGAAGCGCTCGCCGACATGCTCGGCGTGACCCTGCAGACGGTGCGCCGCGACGTGCAGCGGCTGGCCGACCAGGGGCTGCTCACGCGCTTTCACGGCGGCGTGCGCGTGCCGAGCTCGACCACCGAGAACATCGGCTACCAGCAGCGCGAGACGCTGAACGCCGAAGGCAAGGCGCGCATCGCGCGCCGCGTGGCCGAGCTGGTGCCCAACGACTGTTCGCTGATCCTCAACATCGGCACCACCACCGAGGCCATCGCCAAGGCGCTGCTGCGCCACACGGGGCTGCGCGTGATCACCAACAATCTCAACGTGGCGACCATCCTGAGCGGCAATGCGTCGTGCGAGGTGATCGTGGCGGGTGGCTCGGTGCGCGCGCGCGACCGCGCCATCATCGGCGAGGCCACCATCGATTTCATCCGCCAGTTCAAGGTCGACATCGCGCTGATCGGCGTGTCGAGCATCGAGGCCGACGGTTCGCTGCGCGACTTCGACCTGCGCGAGGTGAAGGTGGCGCAGACCATCATCGCGCAGGCGCGCGAGGTCTGGCTCGCGGCCGATGCGAGCAAGTTCAACCGGCCCGCGATGATCCAGCTCGGCACGCTGCCGCAGATCGACCGCCTGTTCACCGACGCCGAGCCCCCGCCGCCCTTCGCCGAACTGCTGGAGGCCGCGCAGGTGCGCCTGGAGATCGCAAAATCGTGAGGGCTCCCCGAGCCTTCCCCCGGGAGGGGAAGGAGCCAGACAGAGGAAGATGAAACCATGACCACCTACCTGCTCGCCCTCGACCAGGGCACCTCCAGTTCCCGCAGCATCGTGTTCGACCGCGAAGGCCGCATCGTCGCAATCGCGCAGAAAGAGCTCACGCAGATCTACCCCCAGCCGGGCTGGGTCGAGCACGACCCGATGGAGATCTGGCGCAGCCAGCTCGCCACCGCGCGCGAGGTGCTCGCCAAGGCCAATCTGCAGCCTGCCGACATCCACGCCATCGGCATCACCAACCAACGCGAGACCACCGTGCTGTGGAACCGCCAGACCGGCCAGCCGGTGCACCATGCCATCGTCTGGCAGGACCGCCGCGCAGAGCCGTTGTGCGCGCAGCTGCGCGACGAAGGCATGGCCGACACCATCCAGCAGAAGACCGGCCTCGTGATCGACGCCTACTTCTCCGGCACCAAGCTGCGCTGGCTGCTCGACAACGTGCCCGGCGCACGCGCGCAGGCCGAGCGCGGCGAACTCGCCTTCGGCACCGTCGACAGCTGGCTCATGTGGCAGCTCACCGGCGGCAAGGTGCACGTGACCGACGTGACCAACGCCTCGCGCACGATGCTCTTCGACGTGCATCGCAATGAATGGGACGCGGAGCTGCTCGCCGCGCTCGACATCCCGGCCTCGCTGATGCCCGCGGTGCAGCCTTCGAGCTCGCACTTCGTCGACACCGACGCGGCCCTGCTCGGCCGCAGCCTGCCGGTCGGCGGCGTTGCGGGCGACCAGCAGAGCGCCCTCTTCGGCCAGGCCTGCTTCGGCCCCGGCATGGCCAAGAACACCTACGGCACCGGCTGCTTCCTGCTGATGCACACGGGCGGCGAGTTCCAGCCCTCGCACAACGGCCTGCTCGTGACCAGCGCGGCCCAATGCAATGCCACGCCGCAGTACGCGATGGAAGGCAGCGTCTTCGTCGGCGGCGCCGTGGTGCAGTGGCTGCGCGACGGCCTCAAGGCCATCAAGGGCAGCGCCGAAGTGCAGTCGCTCGCCGAGAGCGTGCCCGACGCGGGCGGCGTGATGATGGTGCCGGCCTTCACCGGGCTCGGCGCGCCCTACTGGCACGCAGACGCGCGCGGCACCATCACCGGCCTCACGCGCGGCACCACCGTGGCGCACATCGCGCGCGCCGCGCTCGAGAGCATCGCCTACCAGAGCGCCGCGCTGCTGCAGGCCATGAGCCGCGA
>CAMLCW010000097.1 GCA_946478645.1 uncultured Variovorax sp. | reverse complement strand
GCGTCTTGCGGTAGTGCTCGGGCATCCAGTCCTTCGCCTCGATGAATTCGCCGGCATCGATGCGCGCCTCGAAGCGCTCTTCGCGCTGCATCTCCTGGGCGGTGCGAACGGCTTTCTTCTTTCCGTCCGGCGCATCCTTGCCCATGGTGTCCATGGCCTGGGTGTACATGTGCGTGTCCTTTGAAACGGTGGGGTTTGGATCAGCCGCGCGGGCGCGTGTCGACCACGCGGCGGGCCTTGCCGGTCTGCGTGCGCTCGATCGAATCGGGATCGAACACGCGCACGGTGGTGGAGATGCCGACCAGCGTCTTCACGCGGTCCTGCACCCAGTTGGCGATGGCGTCGCGCTCGGCTTGCGCCACGTTCGCGTTGCGGTGCTCCAGCTCGCAGTGCACCTCGACCTCGTCGAGCAGGCCCTCGCGCCGCACATGCACCTGGTAGAGGCCCGAGAGCCGGCCCTGCGCGAGCACGATCTCCTCGACCTGCGTGGGAAAGACGTTGACGCCGCGGATGATCATCATGTCGTCGCTGCGCCCGACGATCTTGCCCATGCGGCGGAAGGCGCGCGAGGTGGGCGGCAACAGGCGCGTGAGGTCGCGCGTGCGGTAGCGCACGATCGGCATCGCCTCCTTGCTGAGCGAGGTGAAGACCAGTTCGCCTTCCTCGCCGTCGGCCTTGAGCTCGCCGGTGTCGGGGTCGATGATCTCGGGATAGAAGTGGTCTTCCCAGATCACCGGGCCGTCCTTGCTTTCGACGCATTCGCTCGCCACGCCGGGGCCCATCACCTCCGAGAGGCCGTAGATGTCGACGGCGTCGATGCCGGCCTTGCCTTCGATGTCGCGGCGCATGGCCTCGGTCCATGGCTCGGCACCGAAGATGCCGATGCGCAGCGAGCTGTCCTTCGCATCCAGCCCCTGGCGCTCGAACTGCTCGATGATCACCTGCATGTAGCTTGGCGTGACCATGATGATGTCGGGCCTGAAGTCCTGGATCAGCTGCACCTGCTTCTCGGTCTGGCCGCCCGACACCGGAATGACGGTGCAGCCCGCGCGCTCGGCGCCGTAGTGCGCGCCCAGGCCGCCGGTGAACAGGCCGTAGCCGTAGGCCACGTGGACCATGTCGCCGGCGCGCCCGCCCGCGGCGCGGATCGAGCGCGCCACCAGGTCGGCCCAGGTCTCGATGTCGTTCTTCGTGTAGCCGACCACCGTCGGCTTGCCGGTGGTGCCCGACGAGGCATGGATGCGCGCGACCTGTTCGCGCGGCACCGCGAACATGCCGAAGGGGTAGTTGTCGCGCAGGTCGCTCTTGACCGTGAACGGGAACTTCGACAGGTCGGCGAGGGTTTTCAGGTCATCGGGGTGCACGCCCCTGGCATCGAAGGCGCGGCGGTAGTGCGGCACGTGGTCGTAGGCGCGCTGCAGCGTGGCGCGCAGCCGCTGCACCTGCAGCGCGGTGATCTCGTCGCGGCTCGCAGTCTCGATCGGCTCGAGTTCGCCGGGGGCGGGGTATCGGGCGGTCATGGCGGCGTGTCTCCTCAGGCGTCGGCGGGCACGGCGGGGCGGCCCTTGGCGGTGTACGAGCGGCCGCGGAACATCGCGATGCGCTCGCCGCGCTGGTTGGTGATCTCGGTGTCGTAGACGCCGGTGCGGCCGGCCTTCGAGACTTCGACGCAGCGTGCGGTCAGCAGGTCGCCTTCGCGTGCCGGTGCGATGAAGTCGATCGAGAAGCCCGAGGCCACGGTCAACTCGTTGTACGAGTTGCAGGCAAAGGCGAAGGTCGAGTCGGCCAGCGTGGCCATGAAGCCCCCGTGGCAGATCGCGTGGCCGTTGAGCATGTCGGTGCGCACGCGCATCTCGATCGTGGCCTGCCCGGGGGCGACCTCGACGATGCGCATGCCGAGGCCCTTGCTCGCGTGGTCGTTCGCGAACAGGCCTTCGCGCACGTGTTCGGCGGTCTGCTGCGGGGTGCGTGTGGGTTCGCTCATGGTTCAGCGGTCCTTGAAGACGGGCGGGCGCTTGGCGCGGAAGGCTTCCACGCCTTCCTGGTAGTCGCTGGCATGGCCGAGCTCGCGCTGCAGGCGCGCCTCCTGGGCGAGTGCCTGCTCGAGGCTCTTGCCTTCGGTCGCGGCCATGGCTTCGCGCGTGGCCACGAGCGCGCGCGTCGGCATGGCCGCGAGCCGGGCCGCGAGCGCGGCGGCCGTCTCGGCGAGTGCGGCGTCGTCCACGCACTGCCAGATCAGGCCGATGCGTGCCGCTTCTTCCGCGGGGAGCTTGTCGCCGAGCATCGCAAGGCCCAGCGCGCGCGCCGGGCCGACCAGCCGCGGCAGCAGCCAGGTGCCGCCCGTGTCGGGCACGAGGCCGATCTTCGCGAAGGCCTGGATGAAGCTCGCCGAGCGGCCGGCCACCACGAGGTCGCAGCACAGCGCGAGGTTCGCGCCCGCGCCTGCGGCCACGCCGTTGACTGCGGCGATCACCGGCACCGGCATCGAGCGGAGGCGCGTGACCAGCGGGGCATAGAAGGTGGCGATGACGTGGCCCAGGTCCTTGGGCGCGGCACCCGGCGCCGGGTCGGGCGCGACCGCGGGATCGGCGAGGTCCTGGCCGGCGCAGAAGGCGCGACCCGCGCCCGTGAGCACGAGGCAGCGCACCGCCGTTTCCTGGGCCGCGTCTTCGAGTGCGGCCATCAGCGCGGCATGCAGTTCGGTCGTGAAGCTGTTGAGCGCCGCGGGCCGGTTGAGGCGCAGCGTGCGGACGGCGCCGGCGTCATCGGTGAGAACCAAAGGTTCTGCCATGGACTTGTCTCCCGTTGTTCGTGGGGCCGGCCGGAACTGTAAACACTATTGACCGACCGTTCGGTTGATTTTATGATCGACCCCGGCATCCACACAAGCGCCGCGGCCTCGGGCAAACCCTGAGCCACCGTTCCCACCCCGACAGCAGAGGTTCCGAATGCCCAGCTATGCCATCGACGGCGTGATTCCCGTGGTCGACCCCACTGCGTACGTGCACCCGAGCGCCGTGCTCATCGGCGACGTGATCGTCGGCCCGCGCTGCTACGTGGGTCCGTGCGCGAGCCTGCGCGGCGATTTCGGCCGCATCGTGCTGCAGGAGGGCTCGAACGTGCAGGACCACTGCTGCGTGCACGGCTTTCCCGACCAGGACACGGTGGTGGAGGTCAACGGCCACATCGGCCACGGCGCGATCCTGCACAGCTGCGTGGTGCGCCGCGATGCGCTGGTGGGCATGAACGCGGTGGTGATGGACGAGGCCGAGATCGGCGTGCAGGCGATCGTGGCCGCCTGCGCCTTCGTGCCCGCGGGCATGAAGGTACCGCCGCGCACGCTGGTGGCCGGCATTCCGGCCAGGGTGAAGAAGCAGCTCAGCGACGAGGAGATCGCCTGGAAGCTGGAGGGCACGCACACCTACCATGCGCTGACCGAACGCAGCCTCGCGAGCCTGCGCGAAGTGCAGCCGCTGGCGCAGCCGGAGGCCGACCGGCCGCGGCTGCCCGACTTCGACGTGCGCTCGCTGATCGCGACGCGGCGCGGGTAGGGCATTGCCGGCCGCGCGTTGATGCAAGATCGCGGGTTGTCCGCAGCCACCACTTGCCCCCAGGAAGAAAGAAGACCCGATGCCGCGTGGAAGATCCGCCACCTACGACGACCAGCGTGAACTCATCCTCGCGCGTGCGGCCGAGCTGTTCGCGCGCCGCGGCTATCCGGCCACCTCGATGAACCAGGTGGCCGAGGCCTGCAATCTCTCGAAGGCCACGCTCTACCACTACTACAAGGACAAGAGCAGCCTCTTGATCAGCATCGCCGAGACGCACGTCTCGCGCCTGGCCGCGCTGGTGGCCGAGGAAGAAGCTTCCACGCACACCGACGAGGAGCGGCTGCGCCGCTTCATCTACCGCATCGTCGAGGAATATGCGGGCGCGCAGAACGCCCACCGCGTGCTGACCGACGACGTGCGTTTTCTCGAGGAAGAAGACCGCGAGCGCGTGCTCGACCAGGAGCGCGAGGTGGTGGCCGCCTTCGCGCGCGCGGTGTCGGCGCTGCGCCCGGGTGCGCCAAGCGACGACCTCGCCAAGCCCCTCACGATGCTGCTGTTCGGCATGATCAACTGGATGTTCACCTGGATGAAACCCGGCGGCCGGCTCGACCACGCATCGATCGCGCCGATCGTGGCGGACCTGTTCCTCGGGGGGATTGGGGCGGTGAAGGCGCCGGGTGAAGAAAGGGAGCGGACAGCCGGACGCAGAGGACGCGAAGGTTTCGCAGAGGACGCAAAAGGAAGAAAAAAAGGATGAGAGTCCGCCGACGCTGCGAACAGTGCCGAGCACTGGCAGCCCCCGGACAAACAAGATTCCGGCTGTTCTTTCGCGTCCTTCGCGAAACCTTCGCGTCCTCTGCGTCCGGAAGTCCGATCCCGAATCAAAGAATCCGGTTGAACCACAACAGCGACAGCCCCGCCGACAGCAGCGTGAGGATCGCCGCGCCGAGTGCGAACAGTGCCGAGATCTCGGTCTCCTTCTTCTCGACCGTGAGCCGCGAGCTCAGCGTCTCGTAGACCTTCTTGAGGTCGGTGGCGGTGCCGGCGTAGAAGTATTCGGCCTGGGTCTTGTTGGCCACGGCCTTGAGCGTTTCCTCGTCGAGCCGCACCCGCATCGACCAGCCCTCGAAGCCGATGGTCTCGCCATCGACCGTGCCCACGCCAACGGTGTAGATGCGCACGCCGCGGTCGGCTGCCGCCTTGGCGGCATCGAGCGGATCGACGCCGGTGGTGCGCTGCCCGTCGGTGAGCATGATGACCGCGGCCGAGGTGTACGACCCCGGCGCCACCGGCGTGAATTCCTTCGCCTGCTTCTCGGCCTGGTCGATCGGCACGCCGCGCTGCCGGCTCGGCGTGCTGAACTGCGAGACGTCGATGCCCGCATCGGGGAACAGCGTCGCGAGCGAGACCACGATGGCATTGCCGGTGGCGGTGGCGCGCTGCAGCTGGAAGCTGTCGATCGCGGTCATCAGGTCGTCGTGGCTGGTGGTGGGCAGCTGCGCCACCTGCGCGCTGCCCGCGAAGGCCACGATGCCGACCTTCACATGCCGCGGCAGGTCCTTGATGAAGCTCTTGGCCGCCTCCTGCGCGGCCACCAGCCGGTTGGGCTGCACGTCGGCGGCGCGCATGCTGCCCGAGACATCCATCGCGAGGATGATCGTCTGCTGGTTCGACGGCAGCATCACCACGGCCATGGGCCGCGCGGCCGCGACGAGCATCGCGGCCATCGCAAGCAGGAAGAGCAGCGGCGGGATGTGCCGCCGCAGGCTCTGGCCCGTGCCCATGGCCTCGCGCACGATCGAGAGGCTCGCATAGCGCACCGCCATCTTCTTTTTGCGGCGGATCAGCCAGATGTAGAGCAGCACCAGGAGCGGCAGCGCCGCCAGCAACCAGAGGAATTGAGGCCAGAGAAATGTCATGCTGCCACCGCCTTCATGCTGCCCGGGCCGCTGCGCGTGCGGCGCTTGCGCAGGTCGGCGAAACGAACGATGGCTTCCACCAGGTCGTCGCTGGTCGAAAGCTCGAGCGCGTCGACGCCGGCCTTGGCGAGCGCCGCGCGCAGCGTGTCCTCGCGCTCGGCGGCAAGCCGCGCGAAACGCTTGCGGAAACCGGCGTCGTGCGTGTCGACCCAGAGCTGCTCGCCGGTCTCGGCGTCGCGCAGCGGCACCAGGCCGAGGTCGGGCAGCTCGAGCTCGAGCGGGTCGAACAGGCGCACGGCGACGACCTCGTGCCGCTGCACCAGCTGGCCGAGCGGGCGCTCCCAGCCCGGCTCACTGAGGAAGTCGGACACCACGAACACCATGGAGCGGCGCGGCATCAGCATCGCGGCCGACTTGAGCAGGTCGTCGAGGCGCGTCATGCCCTTTTGCGTGGGCGCGGCCTCGGCCTTGCCGGCGCGGCGCTCCATCGCGTGCAGCAGGTGCAGCACATGGCGGCGGCCGCTGCGCGGCGGGATCACGGCCTCGAGATTGCTGCCGTAGACCAGCGCACCGACGCGGTTGCCGTGGCGCGTGAGCAGGCGCGCGAGCACGCCGACGAAACCGGCCGAGATCTCGCGCTTGGCCTTCTGGCCGGAGCCGAAATCGACCGAGCGGCTCAGGTCGAGCACGAACCAGGCGGCCATCTCGCGGTCTTCGGTGAAGACGCGCACGTAGGGCGTCTGCAGCCGCGCCGTGACGTTCCAGTCGATGTGGCGCACGTCGTCGTGGTGCTGGTATTCGCGCAGGTCGGCCAGGTCGAGCCCGGCGCCGCGCATCAGCGTGCGGTAGTCGCCCTGCAGCAGGCCGTCGAGCCGGCGGATCACGGTCCATTCGAGCCGGCGCAGCGCGCGCTCCGCCCCGCCGGCCTGCGCGATCAGGCTTTCGTCGTTGGCGGCCGCGACTGCGGCCTTACGCCACCAGCTTTTCATTTCAAACCGGGGAACACCGCGGAACCGGCTTTGCCGGGCCGCTGGTGTTGCCCCCTTGAGGGGGGAGTCGAGCTACACGCAGTGAGCGAGGGACGGGGGTGGGTCATTTCAGGCCACCAGCTTTTCATGTTCGAGGGGCTTTGGGGGGGCGGGAACGGCCTTCATGATCTTCTCGATCAATCCGTCCGGTGTGAGGCCTTCCGACAATCCTTCGTAGGAAAGCGTCACGCGATGGCGCAGCACGTCGGGCACCAGCGCGGTCATGTCCTCGGGCAGCGCGTAGCTGCGGCCGCGCAGCAGCGCGAGCGCGCGGGCGCCTTCGGTGAGGCTGATGCTCGCGCGCGGGCTGGCGCCGAAGGTGATGAAGCGGCGCATGTCCTTGAGGCCGTGCTTGTCGGGCGTGCGTGTGGCCGACACCAGCTTCACCGCGTACTGGATGAGCGAAGGATCGACGTAGACGCGCCGCGCCTCGGCCTGCAGCGCCGCGAGTTGCTCGGTGGTGGCGACCGGGTTGGCCTCGAGCGGCGCGCCGATCACGCGCTGGACGATGACGAACTCTTCCTCGTCGGTCGGATAGTCGACCAGCACCTTCATCATGAAACGGTCGACCTGCGCCTCGGGCAGCGGATAGGTGCCCTCGGTCTCGATGGGGTTCTGCGTGGCCATGACAAGGAAGGGGCGCGGCACGCGGTGCGTCTCGCCCGCGATCGTGACCTGGCGCTCCTGCATCACCTCGAGCAGCGCACTCTGCACCTTGGCGGGCGCGCGGTTGATCTCGTCGGCCAGCAGCAGGTTGGCGAACACCGGACCGAGCGAAGTGCTGAACTCGCCGGTCTTCTGGTTGTAGATGCGGGTGCCGACGAGGTCGGCCGGCACCAGGTCGGGCGTGAACTGGATGCGCTTGAACTGGCCGCGCACCGTGTCGGACAGCGTCTTGACCGTGAGCGTCTTCGCGAGGCCCGGAACGCCCTCGACCAGCAGGTGCCCGCCGGCGAGCATCGCGACCATCACGCGCTCGAGGAAGCGGTCCTGGCCCACCACCACGCGCTTGACCTCGTAGAGGATCTGCTCCATCAGCTCGGCCGTGCCGGTGGACGTGGAATAGGGGGTCTCGGTGCTCATGCGGTGGCCTCTTGCTGGATGGACGGTCGAAGTTCGGAGGGGCGGGTCGGCTTCCGGCCGGCTAGAACGGCGGCGAGCCCGCGGCCGACGCGGCGTTCTCGATCGGCACGGCAAACCCGATGCCGATGAAGGTGCGCTGCTGCGTCGGGTTGAGGATGGCGGTGACGATGCCGAGCACTTCGCCTTCCATGTTGACGAGCGGGCCGCCGGAGTTGCCGGGATTGGCGGCCGCATCGAACTGGATCAGGTTGCCGAGCTCCTGCTTGCCCTCGGGCGAGCGGAACGAGCGCTTCAGCCCCGACACCACGCCGGCCGACACCGAGGGCCCGATGCCGAACGGAAAGCCCACTGCAGCCACCTGGTCGCCGGGCTGCAGATCGGCGGTCGAGCGCATCACGGCCGGAATCAGGTCGTCGGGGATCTTCTGCGCCTGCAGCACCGCGAGGTCGTTCTCGGGCTGCACGCCGGTGATGGTGGCGGTGGCCTCGAAGCCGTCGGCGAAGGTGACCTTGATCGTCTCGGAGCCCGCGACCACATGCAGGTTGGTGAGGATCACGCCCTTGTCGACGATCACCACGCCGGTGCCCACGCCGCGCTCGACCTCGCCCGGGGGCGGGTCGGCCTCGGGCGGCTTTCCCTTGGCGAGATTGCGGCCGCGCTTCTGGGTCTTGGCTTCGGGCGTGGCCTTCTCGGGGCCGTAGCCGACCACGCGCACCACCGAAGGCCGCACGATCTCGGCGGCTTTGGCGGCGGGGGAGGGAAGCGGCTGGGTCTGCAGCGTGCGCAGCACGGCGGCGTCGATGTCTTTCTGCGTGAGCGCCCTGGCGCCCTGGCGCGGCCACCAGGCGGTGCCCGCGACGAGCGCGGCGCTCAGCAGCAAGACCAGCGCGAAGCTGCGTCGTCCGGGCTGCCAGCCGGCCTTGGTGGCGGTGGGCACGGCAGGGGGCGGGGCGCCGCCGGCGGCTTCTGGCGAAGGCGAGCCGGCGTCGTCGGCCGCACCAGGCAGCGTGCGGGGCGAGCGGCTGTAGAAGGCGGGCCTGCGCATCGAAGCACCTCCGGCAAAGGCAAAGGAACGACGGGAGAGGGGTTCACAGTAGCACGCTTTCCGCGGCCTTGCATCCCTTCGGGCATCATCGGGCGATGGCTGTCTTCATCGATACCCACTGCCATCTCGATGCGCCCGAATTCGGTGCGGAAATGCCCGTCGTCCGCGCGCGGGCAGCCGAGCGCGGCGTTGCCATCTGCGTGATTCCGGCCGTAGGCGTCTTCAACTTCGCGACCGTGCGCGAGCTCGCCCGGGTGCAGGGCGACGCCTATGCGCTCGGCATCCATCCGCTGTGCACCGGCAACGCGCAGGAAGCCGACCTCGAGACACTCGATGCCGAGCTCTCGGCACGCCGCGGCGACCCGCGGCTGGTCGCGGTCGGCGAGATCGGCCTCGACTATTTCGTCGAGGGGCTCGACAGCGACAAGCAGCAGCACTTCTTTCACACTCAGTTGCAACTCGCGCGCAAGCACGACCTGCCCGTGCTGATCCATGTGCGCCGCTCGGTCGACAAGGTGCTCAAGCATTTGCGGCAGACGGCGGGCGGCCGCCCATGGCGCGGCATCGCCCATGCCTTCAACGGCAGCGAACAGCAGGCCCAGGCCTGCATCGCGCTGGGCCTCAAGCTGGGTTTCGGCGGCGCCGTGACCTTCGAGCGCGCCTTGCAGTTGCGCCGCCTGGCGGCCTCGCTACCGCTCGAGGCGATGGTGATGGAAACCGACGCGCCCGACATCCAGCCGCACTGGATCTACCGCACGCAGGCGCAGCGCGCGGCCGGCGAAGCGCAGGGCCGCAACGAGCCCGGCGAGCTGCCGCGCATCGCCGAGGTGGTGGCGCAGTTGCGTGGCCTCGATGTCGATGCACTGGCCGAAGCGACGACGCGGAATGCGCTGGAAGCCATGCCGCGGCTTCACGGCCTACTCGCGCTGTCGGAAGGCCGGCCACACCGTCCGTAGGCCGGCGCCCCGACTTGCGGCCGCGCCCGCAAAAGGCATTTCTTTGCTGTCATCCTCCGGGTTCGAAGTGGCGTTGCCGATGAGTGGCAACTCCGCCACTCCAACACCTGATCCAAAAAAAGGAGTCTTCCATGACCACATCGACGATTCGCACCCTCCCCGCCGTGCTCGCACTGGCACTCGCCTCGATCGGCGTTTCCGCCGTGGCGCAGACCACCGCACCGGCCACCACGACCGAACCCACCATGGTGGAAAAGGCGAAGGATGCCGGCGGCGACGCCGTCGACGCCACCAAGCGCACGACCAAGAAGGCGGTGAACGCGACCGAGAACGGTGCCGAGAAGGCGTGGGACGCCACCAAGCGCACCACCAAGAAGGCGGCCAATGCCACCGAGAACGGCGCTGAAAAGGCCTGGGATGCCACCAAGCGCACCTCCAAGAAGGCCGTGAACGCCACGGAAAACGGTGCCGAGAAGGCCTGGGACGCCACCAAGAGCACGACCAAAAAGGCCACCACCGCCACCAAGAATGTGGCCGCCAAGACGGGCGACGCCGTCGAGAACGCAGGCCAAAAGACGGCCGACGGCATGCGCAGTGCCGGCCATGCGATCGGCGAGAAGGTGCCCGGCACCGCCGAGCACGACGCCGCCAAGAAGTAAGCATCGGCCTCTTCGCGACAAGACCCGCTTCGGCGGGTTTTTTCGTTGGCCCGCGGCAATGCCAAGATCACGCCCATGAATTCCTCCGCCCGAACCGGCCGCGCAGGCGGCAAGTCCGGCCCGGTGCTCACCGGCCTGGCCCCGGTGGTGTCGCCCGCCACCGTCGTGCTGATCCTCGGCAGCTTCCCCGGCGTGCGCTCGCTCGAGCTCCAGCAGTACTATGCGCATCCCCAAAACCAGTTCTGGAAGATCTTGCAAGCCGCCTGGCCCGACCACCCGCTCCCGATGGGCGCAGACAGCTACCCGCAGAAGAAGGCATGGCTGCTCGAACGCGGGCTGGGCGTGTGGGACGTCTATGGCGCCTGCGAGCGCGAGGGCAGCCTCGACACCGCGATCCGCGCGCCCGTGGTGAACGACATCGCGGCGCTGCACCTGCCGAAGCTTGCGGCCATCGCCCACAACGGCGGCGAGAGCTTCAAGCATGCGCGCCACACGCGCACGCTGGGCGTACCGGTCTACCAGCTGCCTTCCACCAGCCCCGCCAATGCGTCGTGGAGCTTCGAGCGCAAGCTCGCGGCCTGGCGCGAGGTCTTCGCCGCCCACCACCTTCTTTGATGGCCACGAGCAAAAAACAAAGCAAAACCGCCGATCTTCCCGAAGTCAATTTCTCCGACTGGGGCGACGTCCGCTACCTGCACCTGGGCACCGAATGGGTCCAGGGATCGATGAAGATCGACGCGCCGTTCGAGATCGAGCTCGAGTACGTGCAGCGCATGATGGCCTGGCTGCTGTTCGCCGAGCCCAAGGATGTGGCCAACCTGCATGCCATGCAGCTCGGCCTGGGCGCGGCCACGCTCACCAAGTTCAGCCGCAAGACGCTGCGCATGCGCACTACGGCGATCGAGCTGAATCCGCAGGTGGTGGCGGCCTGCCGCGGCTGGTTCAAGCTGCCGGCCGACGACGCAAAATTGCGCGTGGTGGTGGCCGACGCCGCAGCCGAGATCCAAAAGCCCGAATGGCAGGGCACGGTCGATGCGCTGCAGGTCGACCTGTACGACCACGAGGCGGCGGCGCCGGTGCTCGACAGCGAAGACTTCTATGCCGACTGCCGCGCGCTGCTCACCGACACCGGCTGCATGACGGTGAACCTGTTCGGCCGGTCGTCCAGCTACGAGCGCAGCCTCGAGAAGATCGCGGCGGCCTTCGGTGCGGACGCGGTCTGGGCCTTCAAGCCGACGCGCGAAGGCAACACGGTGGTGCTGGCCCAGCGCACGCCCGCGCGGCCCAAGCGAGAAGCGCTTGCCGAGCGTGCGCAAACGATCCAGACTCGCTGGGGCCTGCCTGCGCCGAAATGGCTGCGGGTGTTCAAGCCGCTCCATCCCACCCTCACGCGTATCGCTGGTTCATGAGTGCCGTTCCCGCCGTTCCCGCCGCCGCGTCCGCCCGCCACGAAGGTCCCCTCGACCTGCGCCGCCTGATCGAATGGCTGGCCGCCGACGGCGTGATCTCGGCCGTGGAAGCCAGGCGCACCATCGCGCGCTGCGCGCAGGCCGAAAGCCGGCAGGCGCCGCTGGTGCGGCTCGCCAACGTGGCCATGACGCGCGAGAGCGACGGCAAGCCGCTCGACCTGGAGATGCTCACGCAGTGGCTCGCGGGCCGCGCGGGCCTGGCCTACCTGCGCATCGATCCGCTCAAGGTCGATGTGGGCAAGGTCGCCGACACCATGAGCGCGGCCTACGCCGAGCGCCACCGGGTGCTGCCTGTGCAGGTGCTGCCCAACGAGGTGGTCGTGGCCACGGCCGAGCCCTTCCTGACCGACTGGATCGCCGAGGTCGAGCGCCAGTCGCGCCGGGCGGTGCGCCGCGTGGTGGCCAACCCGGCCGACATCCAGCGCTACACGGCCGAGTTCTTCGCGCTCGCCAAGTCGGTGCGCGCCGCGCAGAAGGCCGGCGGCAACACGGGCGGTGCGAGCTTCGAGCAGCTGGTCGAGCTCGGCAAGAGCAACCGCCAGCTCGACGCCAACGACCAGAGCGTGGTGCAGGTGGTCGACTGGCTCTGGCAGTACGCCTTCGACCAGCGCGCGAGCGACATCCACCTCGAGCCGCGCCGAGAGCAGGGCGTGATCCGATTCCGCATCGACGGCATCCTGCATCCGGCCTACCAGATGCCGATGGGCGTGATGAACGCGATGGTGGCGCGCATCAAGCTCCTGGGCCGCATGGACGTGGTCGAGAAGCGCCGGCCGCTCGACGGCCGCATCAAGACGCGCAACATGCGCGGCGACGAGATCGAGATGCGGCTGTCGACCTTGCCGACCGCCTTCGGCGAGAAGATGGTGATGCGCATCTTCGACCCCGACACGGCCGTGAAGGACCTCGACGCGCTCGGCTTCTCGCAGCACGACGCGCACCGCTGGGAACAGCTGGTCACGCGGCCCAACGGCATCGTGCTCGTGACGGGGCCGACCGGCTCGGGCAAGACCACCACGCTCTACTCCACGCTCAAGCGGGTGGCGACCGAAGAGGTGAACGTGAGCACGGTCGAAGACCCGATCGAGATGATCGAGCCCGCGTTCAACCAGACGCAGGTGCAGCCCCAGCTCGATTTCGGCTTCACCGAGGGACTGCGCGCGCTGATGCGGCAGGACCCGGACATCATCATGGTCGGCGAGATCCGCGACCTCGCCACGGCCGAGATGGCGGTGCAGGCCGCGCTCACCGGGCACCTCGTCTTCAGCACGCTGCACACCAACGATGCGCCGAGCGCGATCACGCGGCTGATGGAGCTCGGCGTGCCCTCTTACCTCATCAATGCCGTGATGCTCGGCGTGCTGGCCCAGCGGCTCGTGCGCACGCTGTGCCCCCACTGCAAGCAGCCCGACGAAGGCATGACGCGTGAGAAGCTCGAGGCCATCGTGAAGCCGTGGCAGATCACCGGCTCGGTGCGTGCCTACAAGCCCGTGGGCTGCGTCGACTGCCGCATGACCGGCTACATGGGGCGCATGGGGCTGTACGAGCTGCTGAGCGTCAGCGAAGACCTCAAGAGCCAGGTCACGAAGGAGCCCGACCTCTCCGGCCTGCGCCGCCAGGCCGTGATCGACGGCATGCGCCCGCTGCGCCTCGCGGGCGCACTGCGCGTGGCCGAAGGCGTCACCACCATCGAAGAGGTCCTGAGCGCCACACCGCCGCTGGCATAGGCCCACCCCCGGCCCTCGCAGGGAGCCCGCATTGGCGATCTCGGGTTATCCCTAGCACTTTCGTTAGTGGAATCCACATCGAACCGGCCTTTGGTGGACTCGACAATCCCGCATCGAAATTGTTCGAGGAGACTGTTCGTGAAAATCAAGAGTCAGAAAGACTTTTTCTCGGGAGTGATGTTTACCGTCGTAGGCTTGGCGTTCGCATGGGGCGCCACCACCTACAGCGTAGGCAACGGCGCCCGCATGGGACCCGGCTATTTCCCGCTGATGCTGGGCATCCTGATGGCCGTCATCGGCCTCGGGATCATGTTCAGCGGCATGACCGTCGAAACCACCGACGGCGAGAAGATCGGCAAGTGGGCCTGGAAGCAGGTGGTGTTCATCCTGGGCGCCAACCTCGCGTTCGGCGTCCTGCTCGGCGGCCTGCCGACGTTCGGCGTTCCGGCCATGGGCATGATCATCGCGATCTACGCGCTCGTGATCATCGCGAGCCTTGCGGGCCACGAGTTCAAGCTCCCCACCGTGCTGATCCTGGCCACCGTGCTGGCCGTCGGCAGTTACGTGGCCTTCATCTGGGCGCTGAAGCTCCAGATCCAGGTCTGGCCGACCTTCATCACCGGTTGAGACGAAAGCTGCGCTCATGGAATTGTTTGACCACCTCTCGATGGGTTTTGGCGTTGCCTTTACCTTCACCAACCTGCTGTACTGCCTTGGCGGCTGTATTCTCGGCACGCTGATCGGCGTGCTGCCGGGCATCGGCCCCGTCGCGACCATCGCGATGCTGCTGCCCGCCACCTATGCGCTGCCGCCCGTGTCGGCGCTGATCATGCTAGCCGGCATCTACTACGGTGCGCAATACGGCGGCTCGACCACCGCGATCCTCGTGAACCTGCCGGGCGAATCGTCCTCGGTGGTGACCGTGATCGACGGCTACCAGATGG
>CAMLCW010000096.1 GCA_946478645.1 uncultured Variovorax sp. | reverse complement strand
ACCGGAATGCCCACCAGCGAAGCGCCCTTCGACGAGATCGCGCAGGCACGCATGCGAAGGCCGGCCGGCGACCACTTGAGCACCGCGCTGAGCAGCAGCATCAGCACCACGCTCAGTGCAAGGTTGAACATGCCCTGCACACTGAGCACCGCGCCCACGACGCTCAGGTTGCCGCTCATGCGATCGACGAACTGGTTGTCGGTGCCCACCACGACCAGGATGGCCGATTCCACCAGCAGCATGAAGGCGAAGGTCGCCAGCACGATGGGCATGGCGTCGCGCATGAAGCGCAGCGCATGGAAGCCCAGGAACACCGAGCCGGTGATGCAGCCCAGGGCCAGTGCCGCAGCGAGTCCGGCCACGGGCCCCCACGGCAGCCCGAAGGCCGCCACGGTGACGCCCGCGACCACCGCATAGGCGCCGATGGACACGTCGATCACGTCGGTCGTGACCCAGATCACGCTCATCGGCACGGCGAAGAGCGCGTAGATGGCACCAAGGAAGATGCCATTGAAGAGGATTTCCAGAACCATGTCTTTTCCTCAGGCCAGGTGGTGCCGCAGCTGCGCCGCCGCCTGGATGAAGAAGCCCTGCCCATAGAGCGTGGTGGCGAAGGGCACGCTCGGGCCGCCCGGCGGCACCTGCACGCCCGGGATCGCGCCGTCGGGCTCGATCGAGCCCGCCACGATGCGCAGCGCGCGCTCGGCCTTCTCGATATAGGCGGCGTCGAGCCAACCCTGGTTGACGGCCTTGGCGGCGCTGTAGGCGAACATCAGCGTGCCCGAGGCTTCGAACTTGGCGTAGTCGTCGTCGAGGATGTTGTGGAAGAAGCCGCAGCGGTCCTGGTGGGCGGCGATGGCGTCGAACACCTTGCACCCGAGCGCCTTCAGCTCGCCGGCGCCGGCATGATCGGTGCCGATCTGCTCGATGGTGTCCACCAGGCAGCAGGTGAGCCAGCCGTTGCCGCGGCACCAGAAGGTCGATTGCAGGTAGCTGTTGGGCGTCTCGCGCCAGGCGTGGCGCGCAAGGTGCAGCTCGGGGTCGACCAGGTGGCGCACGTACACCGCAATCTGCTTGAGCGCCTCTTCCACCAGTGCGGGCTGGTTGTCGATGCGGCCCAGGCGCGCGAGGAACGGGCACATCATGTAGATGAAATCGATCCAGAGCTCGGGGCCTTCCTTGCGCACGGAAATGCCGCCGTTCCTCGTGCGTGGGCCGGCGAGCAGTGCCTCGGCCTGCCGGCGCGCGGCCTGCAGCAGATGGTCGCCGCCGTCGCGCTCGTAATAGGCGAGCACGTTGAAGGCCAGCGCGCTCGACAGCGACGCCGTGGGCGTGAACACCGCGGCATGGCCGGTGGCCAGTTCGATGCGCTCGTCATAACCCAGGAAGCCGCGCGAGGATTGCACCTGCACCGCGCGGTCGACCCAGGCGCGGGCCTTCTCCACCGCCTCCGGCTGGTTCCACATGAGGATGCCGGTGATGGCGGGGGATTTTTCCCAGACGTCGCGTTCGTAGGGATGCGCGAGCGTGTAGTCAGTGACTTGCTGTACGGCAGCGGCGAGGTCGAGGTGGTGCATGCTTATCTCCTTGGTTCTCGAAAGTGCAGAAGAAGTGAATGCCGGAAAGGCGCCGGCCTTCCGGTGCGTGGGTACGGTGCCAGGCCACCACATCAAGCCGCGATGGGCAGGCCCTGCGCCTGCCATTGCTGCCACAGCGCGTCGCGGCGCTCGCGCACCTGTGCCACGTGGCGCTCGCGCACATGGCCGTAGCCGCGGATGTGTTCCGGCAGTTCGGCCACCGCGACGGCGGTGGAAAGCCTGGCCGCGTCCAGGTTCTCGAGCAGGCGGTCGATGTCCGCCTCGTACTCGGCGATGTCGCGCAGCGCGTGCCGCCGTTCGCTGTTGCCGCGGAACGGGTCCAGCACGGTGTTGCGCAGCCCGCGCAGGCGCGCAAGCCAGCCGAACGCGGTCAATGCCCAGGGTCCGATCTCGCGCTTGCGCGGCAGCCCGGTGTTCGGGTCGCGCGTGGCGAATGGCCAGGCACCGATGTTGAAGTGCAGCCGGTAGTCGCCCTCGAAGGCGCCCGCCAGCGATTCGCGGAACGCCGGCGAGGCGTACAGGCGCGCGACCTCGAACTCGTCCTTGTAGGCCAGCAGCTTGTAGTAGTAGCGCGCAACGGCGCGCGTCAGGCGGTCGCCCCCCTGCAGTGCCTGCTCGGCTTGCGCGACGCGATCGACCAGCGCGCGGTAGCGTCGGGCATAGGCGCGGTTCTGGTACTTGACGAGCTCCGCTTCACGGTGCGCGATCAGGTCGGGCGTCTTGCGCGCGCGGTTCGGCGTGAAGCTCACCACATTCGCCGGGCGCACGTGACGCTCGACGGCCGGCAGGTCCATCGCCGCGCGGCGGCCCCAGAGGAAGCTCTTTTCGTTCAGCTCGACGCCCACGCCATTGAGCTCGATCGCGCGCTGCATCGCGTCGAGGCTCACCGGCAGCCAGCCGCGCTGCCAGGCATAGCCCAGCAGGAACATGTTGGCCGCGATCGCGTCGCCCATCAGCGCGGTCGCCAGGCGCGTGGCTTCGATGCCTTCGGCGGCCGAGCCGCTCGCATGCGCGATGCGGGCGAGCAGTTCCTCCGGCACCACCTTCCAGTCGGGATCGCGCGCGAAGGCGCTCGTGGGCGAAACCTCCATGTTCACCGCGACCCGCGTGCGGCCGGGCACCATCTTGGAGACCGCGTCGGTGCCGGCGCTGACGATCAGGTCGCAGCCCACCACCAGGTCGGCCTCGCCGCTGGCCAGGCGGGCCGTCTTGATCCTGGCCGCGTCCGGCGCGATGCGCACGTGGGACATCACCGCGCCGTACTTCTGCGCGAGGCCGGTCATGTCCAGTGCGCTGGCCGCATGGCCGTCCAGGTGCGCGGCCATGGCGAGCACGGCGCCCAGCGTGATCACGCCGGTGCCGCCGATGCCGGTGATGAGGATCGCGTAGCCGTCCGCGATGTCCGGCAGTGTGGGCACCGGCAGCGCGCCGAAGCCCCCGTCGCCCGGACCGGGACCGCCATTCTTCCGCAGGCGCCCGCCGTGCACCGTCACGAAGCTGGGGCAGAAGCCTTCGACGCAGGAATAGTCCTTGTTGCAGCTGGACTGGTTGATCTTGCGCTTGCGGCCGAATTCGGTTTCGAGCGGCTCGACCGAGAGGCAGCCGCTCTTGTCGCTGCAGTCGCCGCAGCCTTCGCACACCGCGGCGTTGATGAAGGTGCGCTTGTCCGGGTCGGCATAGCGCCCGCGTTTGCGCAGGCGCCGGCGCTCCGTGGCGCAGACCTGGTCGTAGAGCAGTACCGAGACATCGCCGTACTCGCGCAGTTCCCGCTGCACCGCATCGAGCTCGCGCCGGTGGCGCACCGGCACCCCGGGCGGCAGCTTCATCGCCGGGTCGTCGTAGCGCGCGGGGTCGTCCGCGACCACCACGATGCGCTTGACGCCTTCGGCCAGCAGTTCGCTGACCATCTGCACCGTGCTGAGCTCGCCGTCGATCGGCTGGCCGCCGGTCATCGAGACGAAGCCGTTGACCAGCAGCTTGTAGGTGATCGGCACATGCGCCGCGACCGCCTGGCGAATCGCGAGAAAGCCCGAATGGAAGTACGTGCCGTCGCCCATGTTGGCGAAGATGTGCTTCTCGTCGGTGAAGGGCGCCTGCCCGACCCACATGGCGCCTTCGGCCCCCATCTGGCCCACCGTGCCGTAGGGGTCGCGTCCGGTCAGGAGCACCATGCCGTGGCAGCCGATGCCCGCGAAGGCGCGGCTGCCGTCGGGCAGTTGGGTCGATGTGTTGTGCGGGCATCCCGAGCAGAAGGTCGCGGCACGGACGGCGCCGGGAAGCTTGTCGCTTTCCGGATTCGCGGGCGGCTCGAACGGCAGGCCCAGCAGCGCTGCGATGCGCTCGGCGATCAGCGGCGGCGCGAGCTCGCCCACCGAGGAGAACACTGCATCGCCGCGCGCGTCGGACCATTCGCTGCTGCCCGCGAATTTGCCCACGATGCGCGGCTTGCGCGCAAGTGGCGCGTCGTAGAGGATGGCCTTGACCTGATGCTCGAGCAGCGGGCGCTTCTCCTCCACCACCACCAGCGTGTCCAGGCCATCGGCGAAGCGCTCGACGATGGCCGGATCGAGCGGCCAGACCAGGCCGATCTTCAGCAGGCGGATGCCCGCGGCGGCGACCGCCTCGTCGCTTGCATGGCCCAGGCTGCGCAGTGCCTGCCCTACGTCGGCGAAGGCCTTGCCCGCAGAGACGATGCCGATGCGTGCGCCCGGCGCGTTCGCCACGATGCGGTCGATGCCGTTGGCGCGTGCGTACGCCTGCGCAGCATGCAGCTTGTGCTCGTAGAGGCGCTGCTCCTGCACCTGCGGCGAGATGTCGTTGCCGCGGATGTTCAGCCCATCGGGCGATGCCGGCCTGGGCGGCAAGGTCGTCGCGGGCAGTGCCTCGCCAACCTGCACGCTGCCGGAGCTCTCGACCACGTCGGTCACCACCTTCATGCCGATCCAGCAGCCGGAGTACCGGCTCATTGCGATGCCGTGCAGGCCGAAGTCGAGGATGTCCTGCACGTTCGACGGATAGAGCACCGGAATGCCGCTGGCCATGAGCGCGTAGTCGGACTGATGGGCCGTGGTGGACGACTTCGCCGCATGGTCGTCGCCCGCGATGGCCAGCACGCCGCCGTGCTGCGAAGTGCCCGCCGAGTTCGCGTGCTTGAAGGCATCGCCGCTGCGATCCACGCCAGGGCCCTTGCCGTACCAGATGCCGAACACGCCGTCATAGCGCGCACCGGGCACGCTGCCCACGTACTGGGAGCCCCACACGGCGGTGGCCGCGAGGTCCTCGTTGACGCCCGGCTGAAAGTGGATGTGGTGCGCCTTCAGCAGCTCGGCCTGGGACCACAGCTCCTGGTCGTAGCGTCCGAGCGGGGAGCCGCGATAGCCCGAGATGAAGCCGGCCGTGTTGAGCCCCTGGCGTTCGTCCCGGCGCCGCTGGTCGAGCGCCAGCCGCAACAGCGCCTGCGTGCCGGACATGAAGACCTGCCCGTTTTGTTGCAGGTACTTGTCGTCGAGATCGACTTGCAGAAGTGCTTCTGCAGGTGTGCGTGCGTTCATCCTGTCTCCGTTGGCTGGCGATGTTCCGGCTTGCGCGATCCGGCTGCTTCGCTTCATACTATCCAGCCGGTATGTAAATCGAGGTCGATGGTACAGCCGCAGTTGTGCGCGGTGCAAGGCAGATGGCCTACGGGTTGTCCCTTGGATTGCACTTCGCCAGTCACGTTGGTGACGAGTCCACCTGCAATCACGAAGACGAGGAGACAAGTTGAGCGCTACCAAACACATGAAGCCGCTGGAAGGCATCCGCGTCATCGACATGACGCGCCTTGCACCGGGCCCCTATGGAACGATGCTGCTGGCGGACCTCGGTGCGGAAGTCATCGTCGTCGGCGGCGGGCGCGCGGGGCCGCCGGTGTCGACCTTCGCGCGCGGCAAGCAGTTCATCACGCTGGACCTGAAGTCCGATGAAGGCCGCCTTGCGCTGGTTCGCCTGTGCGACAGCGCCGACGTCTTCATCGAGGGCTTTCGCCCCGGCGTGGCCGAGCGCCTCGGCGCGGGCTACACCACGCTTTCGGCGAGCAACCCGCGGCTGGTGTATTGCTCCCTCACGGGCTATGGGCAGACCGGCCCACGCGCGCAGGAAGCCGGCCACGATTTGAATTACCTCGCCTACACAGGCGTGCTGGGCGCACTTGGGCCGGCAGACGGTCCGCCGCAGGTGCCGCTCAACGCGATAGCCGACATGGCCGGCGGCGGGATGCTGGCGGTGATCGGCATCCTGGCGGCGCTGCAGGAGCGCCAGCGCAGCGGCTTCGGCCAGCATGTCGATGCCGCCATGATCGATGGCTGCATGTCGTTGATCGCCATGCACTATCCGGCTTGGCAGACTGCGGCCATGCCGCGGCGCGGTGATGGCTGGCTCGCCGGAACGGCGCCCAACTACCGCTGTTACCGCTGCGCCGATGGCGGCTACATGGCCGTGGGCTCGCTCGAGCCGCAGTTCTTTCGAGCGCTGTGGAAGACGCTGGCGCTGGGCGAGCCGGTGCCCGATGCGATGAGCCACAGCGCTTGGCCCGCGATCGAGCGCACGCTGGAGGCCACCTTCCGCACGCTGCCCCGAGACGCATGGGTGGCACGCTTCGAAGGGGTGGACGCCTGCGTGACCCCGGTTCTCTCGCCCGACGAAGCCTGGCAGGACGCGCAGGTGCGCACCCGCGTCGACCCCGCGCGCCCGAAGGAAGTGCCGGCCGTGCCGGCCTTCAGCCGCAGCACCATCGCGCCCGCGCCGCTGGACCTCGACGACCACAGCGTCGAGGTCCTGGCCGCTCTCGGCTTCGCGGCGATGGACATCGACAAGGCCAGTCCGCCGGCGCAGCGCGGCGTGCAGGACGGCCTCGCATGGCCACCGCGCTTCACCGATTGAGGCCGTCGCCTCGACACACCGCCAACCCACCCAAGGAGATACGTCAGATGCGTTCGATCGAACAAGCCAGCTACCAGGAATTTCGCGAGAGCCTTCGCCGCTTCGCGCGAGAGAAAGTCGCACCGCATGCGGCCGCGGTCGACCGCGAGGCGCGCCCGCCGCTGGAGGCCATCGAGGCCGCGTTGGCGCTCGGCCTGCCCGGGCTGCCCTTCGAGGAGCGCCTCGGTGGAAGCGGCGGCGACCTTTTCGCACAGGTGCTGACCACCGAGGAACTCGCGCGAGCCTGCGCCTCGACCTCGCTGACCATCACCAGCGGATGGGTGCTCGAGGGCGTGGCCGCGCACGGGTCGCCGGCGCTGCAGGAGGCCGTGATCCGCCCAGTCTCGCAGGGGCGCATGCGCGGCGCGTGGGGCCTGACCGAACCCCAGGGCGGCTCCAACCTGATGGGGGCGCAGACGCAGGCGCGCCGCGACGGCGACAGCTGGCTGTTGCGCGGCACCAAGCGCTTCATCACCAACGCGGGCTGGGCTGACTGGTACCTCATCTTCGCGAGCACCGGGCCCAAGGCTTTCGGCATCTTCATGGTGCACCGGGACGACCCCGGCCTGCGCTTCGGCAGGCAGGAAGACAAGATGGGCATGCGCGGCAGCCCGACCGCGGACGTCATCCTCGAGGACTGCAGGATCCCGGTCGGCCGGGAGGTCGGCGATCCGCAGCGCGGCGCCGAATACATCGTCGAGATGCTGCACAATTCGCGCCTCACGATTGCGGCGCATGCGCTCGGCATCGCCCAGGGCGCCCTGGACGAGGCGCTGAACTACACTCGCTCGCGCGAACAATTCGGCCAGCCCATCTCGCGTTTTCAGCTGCTGCGCGGCATGGTGGCGGACATGGTGCTCAAGGTCGAGGCGGCGCGCAGCGTGCTGTATCAGGCCGTCGACTACCGGATGCATGCGAATCCGCAGGCGCGCAAATACGCGTCGCTGGCCAAGGTCCTGTGCAGCGATGCGGCCATGGCGGTCACGACCGACGCCGTGCAGCTCCACGGCGGTTACGGGTTCCTGAAAGACTATCCGGTCGAACGAATGATGAGGGATGCGAAGGTGACGCAGATCTGGGAGGGCACCAACCAGATCCAGCGGCTGTTGATCGCGAAGGAGGCCTATGCGGGTCAGTGAAAAGAAAGAAACAAGGGCGGTGTCCGCATCCAAGCCGGCTGCCTCCAGGCCGGCAGCCGGTCGCAAGCGCGCCGTCCGCGGTGCCAAGGCCGCATCGGGCCCGGTGCACAGCACGGCCCGCATCATCGAGGCGGCCGTGCACCTGTTCGCGACGCGTGGCTACGCCAGCAGCACGCTCGAAGAGGTTGCGGCCAAGGCGGGCTTCACGAAGGGCGCGGTCTACTACTACTTCAAGAGCAAGGAACGCCTCCTGCTCGACGTGCTGAGCGCCATCGAGGCACGTTCCATCGACGCGACCATCGACGCCGTGCACAAGGACGGCGGCACCCCTTCGGCCCAACTCGTGAACTTCGTGCGGCACCAGACGCGCTGGGCGGCCAAGTACCCGAAGGACCTGGCCATCCTGGTGCTGCTGTCGATCGAGACGGCGAACACCAGGTCGAAGGTGCGAACCAAGATGCTCGGCCTGTACGCGAAGCTCGCGGGCCTGCTCGAGGAGATCATCGATGCAGGGAAGCGTGACGGCGAATTCAGCGCCGAGCAGGACACCAAGGACACGGTCCTCTACCTGCAGGCCGTCCACGACGGCAACATGATGATCTGGTATCGCAGCGGCACCGATCCCGACATCGGCCGCAAGCTCACGCGGGCGACGTTCAGCGGCTTTCTTCACGCTGTCAAAGGCGAACGTATGTGACCGAGCCCGACGCGGCGAGGCGGAGCGCACCTACGGCGCGGCGGTGCCTCGCCGGCCAGGCTGATCGCATCGAACCACACGCCGGGAGGCTGCATGACGATCAGTGTCGGGACCGATTCCGCCGCCGAGAACGCCCTGCTGGTCTGCCCAGGCTGGGACGACCACGGCCGCCCGCAGTACGAAAAACTCAAGGACGAACTCGCAGGTCTTGGCTGGGCCTGCCGGCGCGCGCGGTTGCCCGATGCCACCTGGCGCGACGACGAGCGCGCCGGCGTCGTGCCGCGCGACAGTCTCGACCAGGTGGCGCAGGACCACGACGCGCTGGTGCGGGCGATGGCGCGCCCGCCGCGCCGCATCGCGGTGCTCGGCTTCAGCTACGGCGGCTACATGGCCGCGCTGCTCACCTCGGTGCGGCGGGTCGACCTGCTGGTGCTGCGCTCGCCGGCGCTCTATCCCGACCACGACTGGAACGCGGAGAAGGAACAGCTCGACGAATCGAAGCTGCGCGACTTCAGGATGCGCCTGCATGCGCCTTCGGACAACCGTGCGCTGGGCTGCTGCGCATCGTTCGAGGGCGACGTGCTGCTCGCCGCGTCGGAGCACGACGAGGTGATTCCACCCAGCGTGATCGAGAGCTACCGCCGCGCCTTCGGCCGCGCCCGGTCGCTGGCCTTCTTCATGCTGCCAGGCGCGGACCACGCGCTCACTGCCGCGCACCACAAGGCCGCGTACCACCGGCGCGTGGTCGAGTGGTTGCAGGCCGTGCCGACCCCGTGAGCGGAATCCGTCCGACAGCTGTCCGGCTCGCGGCCGTTCAGCGTGGAATGCATTGCACGAGGAGTCGTTCCCATGGCACATCCATCTGATTCGAACCACAGCCACCCCGCGCCGTCGCCCGAAGACCTGAAGCGCGCCGCAGACACTTTCACCGAAGGCCCCAACATCGAGGCGAGTCCCTACGAGCTTGCGGCCGCGCGCGGCGAGACCCCGCGCGAAGGCCCGCGTGCCGACGGCGATGCGCTCGACTGGGACGCGTTCCAGCGCCGCTACGACGAATGGAAGCGCGCCACGTCGCGCTTCGAGGCCGAGGTGCGCGCGATGCGCGAAGGCGCGCCCGAAGCGCGGGCGCGTGCGCAGGCGCTCGCGATCGAACTGGCGCGGCTGCACCATGCGTTCATGGAATCGACGCAGCCGTACTTCAAGGCATTGAAGGTCGACGGCGATTGAGCGAATGCGCTCAGGGCGCCGGCAGCTTGCTGGCCTGCCTGACCCAGTCGGCGAACTGGGCTTCGTCGAGCGGCGTGTCCTCGTGGATGTCGAGATAGCGCACCTCGGCCTGCTTGGACGTGCCCGGGGGCACCGGCTCGAGCAGCGCGCCGCGAAAGAACGCCACCTTGAGGTAGCGCGTGAAGGCATGGATGCCGAGGAACCAGCCATGGTCCTCGGTACCGTAGTGCGGCGAGTTCCACTTGACGGCCTTCTGCACGTCGGGGAGGGTGCGCACGATCAGCGCGTCGATCCGCTCGCCGAGCGCGCGCTTCCAGCCCGGCAACGCGGCGATGTAGGCTTGCACGGGCGCGTCGCCTTCGCCTTTGGGAATCTGCGGATTGCCGCCCGAGAGCAGGCGCGGCGCAGAGGCCGGCGCGTCGGCGGGCGGCCGTTTCGCGGCGGGCTTTCTTGCGGTCGACGGCTTTGCGGGCTTTTTGCGTGCGGGATCGGCCATGGTGTTCCTCATCGTGCATTCGCCGGGTCGGTCCGGCGCGACTGGCCCGACTGTAGCGCGCGCTCCAAAGCCTCGACGCCGCGCGCGAGCCCGTCTTCGGCGCGCATGCGCGCACCGAGCGCCGCCGCGCGTTCGCGCACCTCGGGCTGATCCGCAAAGTCGATGCCGCGCGCAAGCGCATCGGCATCGATGCGGGCGCCCGCCGCCGTCGCCGGCGCCACGCCGGCCAGCGCCAGCCGGTGCGCCCAGAAGAACTGGTCGCCCGCGAACGGCACCACCACGGAAGGCACGCCCGCGCGCGCGGCCGAATGCGTGGTGCCCGAGCCGCCGTGGTGCACCACCAGCGCCGTGCGCGCGAACAGCCAGTCGTGCGGCGTGTCGCCCACCACGTGGAAGTTGGGCGGCAGCCCCTGCGTGTCGAAGCCGCTCCAACCCGGGTTGAGCACCACGCGCCGGCCCGCGGCGGCAGCCACCACCACGCGCCGCAGGCGGTCGGCATCGAAGCCGGTCATGCTGCCGAAGCCGACGTAGATGGGCGCCTCGCCCGCGTCGAGAAAGGCGCTCAGCGCCGCGGGCGGCTGCCAGCCGGACGTTGCGGGCGCAAGCCACTGGCCGCAGACCTGCGCATTGGCGGGCCAGTCGGCGGGCCGTGGCAGCAGGCTCGGCGAGCAGCCGTAGATCGTCGGGTGCGTGGTCCAGAGGCGCCGGCGCGGCGGCAGGCCGCAGACGTCGGCGCGTGCGGCATTCACCGCGCTGCGGAACGAGCGCCACAGCAGCGTGTTGACGAGATGGTGGCTGGCGCGGTTCAGCAGGCGCGGCACGCGCGCAGGTGGCATGAACGGCGTCGCGAATTCGCGCGTCGGCGTGAGCGGGAACATCCCCGCACCCACGGCCGGCACGCCGAGGGCCTCGGCCGCCGAGAGGCCCACGAAGGCGGCTAGGCCCGAACAGACCACTCCGTCGCAGCCGCGCGCGGTCTCGACGGTCTGGCGCAGCCAGGCACTCGCATGGGTGTTGGCGATCGCGGCCAGTGCCTTGGCGGCGGCGCCCGGGCTTTCGCTTTGCGCCACCACGTTGGCAATGGCGCCGCTCGCGCCGAGCGCGCCGCGGATGTCGCCCGCCAGGGCCTGCGTGCGCACGCCGAGCCGCTGCGCGGCACCGAGCGTGGCCGCGTCGGCCAGCAGCACCGACGCATGGCCGGCCTCGTCGAGCGCATGGCAGAGCGCCGCGAGCGGACGCGCGTCGCCCTCGGTGCCATAGGTGAGAACGGCGATCTTCATGCGGTGCGCCTCCGGGTCGGCGCCTTGCTGGCCGGGGCGCGAGCACCGTCGACGAACAGCGTGACCACGGCCTCGAATTCATCCGCCAGCACCAGCCCGGGCAAGGTCAGCCAGCGCATCAGCGCGCCGAAGTACAGGTGGTGCAGCAGCGAAGCGAGGTGCTCGGCCGCAAGGTCGTCGCGCAGCGTGCCGTCACGCTGGGCCTGGGCGATGAGTTGCGCGAACAGCCCCGCGAGATCGCGCGGCCGGCCATCGGCGTCGCCGCCCCCGCCGCCGAGCTCGTCCTCGATGTTGAGGAAGCGGAAGCGGAAGTAGTCGAGCAGGTAGCTGCGGTGGCGCTCCGACCATCGGGCCGAGGCCGCGAGCAGCTCGCGCAGGCGCGGCGCGAAGGCGCCGGGCCGTGCCACCACGTCGGCCAGCCGTTCGGTGTCCGCGGCGAGCTGCATGTGCACCCAGTGCGCGAGGATCGCCTCCTTGGTCGCGAAGTGGTTGTAGAGCGTGCCCTTGGCCAGGTCGGCCGCGAGCGCGATCTGCGCCATCGTGGTGGCGTCGTAGCCGCCGGCCTCGAAGAGCCGCATCGCGGTGGCCGCCACATGGTCGAGCGTCTGGGCGCGCCGCCGTTCGCGGCGGCCGGGGAGTTCGGGGGCGGGCAAGGGGTAATTCCAAAAAAATGAACGACGTACAAGTTTATACGACGTGCAAGTATCTTGTCGCCCGCCCGGCAGCCTTTCGGCACGGTCGTCGCCTGCCTTTGGCCGACCCTCCTGCTGCGAAATGGGTCTTCGGGGACAATAGGCACCGCACCGCCTCCCTGAACGCCGTCCCAGAGCCTCCCGTTTTGCTTTTCTCGAACGCTTTCCCCGCCTTTCCCGCAGCACCGTCCCATGCGCCCTCGGGCGCCGGTGCCTGCTGATTCCCCGGTGCTGCCGATGTTGTCCGCCGCCGGCCCGGTGCTGGTTTTCATGGCCTGCGTGGCGCTGGCCACCTATGCGCAGAACCTCACGGGCTTCGCCTTCAGCCTGATCCTGCTCGGGTTGGTGTCGGTGTTCCACGTCGCGAGCGTGAGCGATGCCGCCAATGCCGCGATGGTGCTGACGCTGGCCAACGCCTGGACCTACTTCCGCGCGCGCCCGGGCGTGGTGCCGTGGCAGCTGATGAGGCCGGCGCTCAATGGCAGCACCGTGGGCGTGCTCGCCGGGCTCATGCTGCTGGCGTGGCTCAGCGGCGGCGCGGTCGACTGGCTGCGCGGGCTGCTGGGCGTGTCGATCCTCGGCTGCGCGCTGCTGCTGATGCTGCAGGCGCGGCCGCTGCCGGCGATGTCGGGACGCGCGAGCTTCTCCATCATCGGCGCGCTGTCGGGGTTGCTCGGCGGGCTGTTCTCGAGCTCGGGGCCGCCGATCGTCTTCCACATGTACCGCCAGCCGCTCGACCGCGAGATGGTGCGGCGCGGACTGCTGCTGATGTTCGCCTTCAACTCGCTCGTGCGGCTCGTGGTGGTGGTGGCCACCGGCCACTTCTCGGCACGCTCGGCGCTGCTCGCGGGCTGCGCGGTGCCCGTGGTCTACGGCGTGACGCGGCTGCACCATCGGCTGCCCAACAAGCTGAAGCCGCGCACGCTCAAGTGGATCGTCGGCGGGTTGCTCATGGTGGCCGGCTCGACGCTGGTCGCCACCTCGTGGATCGCGATCGCCAAAGGCTGAGTCTGCGGTTCAGCGCCCGCGCGTGAAGTAGCGCGCCGTCGCCATCATCCGGACGTTCTTCGTCGTGTTGACGGACGGGGTGTGCAGCAGGCGCATGTCCATCAGGAACACGTCGCCCGCGCGGCCCGACATCTCCAGGATCGACAAGCCGCGCTCACGCAGCCGCGCCTCGAGCCCGTCGTCGGCGGTCTTGAGCAGCATGCGCAGGTCAGGCGCCTGCGCCTTGCTGCCGGCGGCTGCTTCGCGATGCGAACCCGCCAGCGCCAGCGTCGCGCCGCCGCCCGGGGCCACGTCGTCGATCAGCACGAAGACCTGGATGCCCGGCAGGCGATCGGGCGGATCGGCCGCCACGTCCACATGCCAGTTCAGCCGTTCGAGCGGCCCTTCGCTCTGGTGCGGCGGCGACAGCAGCAGCTGCATGTCGCCCGCGGGCGAGAGCGGCCCCTGCGCAAGGCCGGCCATGATGGCCAGGAGCTCGGGCGTGACGATGGCCTCCTCGAGGCCCGGGATCTTCACGAGCGTGGAGAGCCGCGCGATCTGCTGGAACGGCGTCAGGCCCGCGAGCGCGCTGCCGCCGCGGCGCGGCTTGCCGCCGCCCGCGCTGATGCCCAGGCGCGAGAGCGCGTCCTGTACCTGGCGGCGCACCGGCGCCATGCGCTTGGCGGGGTGGAAGCCTGCGAGGCGCACATGGCCGTGCGCGCGAAAGGCCTCGGCGAGCGCCGGCGCCATCATGGCGTGGCAGCGGGCGGCATCGGAATGTCGAAGTGCAGCACGTCTTCGCGCACGCCCAGCTTGGAATACAGCGCCACCGCGGGCGCGTCGGGCGGATCGGCCTGCACGAAGACGACCCAGGCGCCGCGTGCCTGGCCGATGCGCTGCAGCGCGCGGATCAGTTCAGTGGCCACGCCCTTGCGCCGGTGCGCCTCGGCCACCGCGAGGTCGTAGATGTAGATCTCGCTGCGCTCCTGCTCGAACTTCCTGAGCTCGTAGGCGGCCAGGCCGCCGATCACTTGCTCGCCCTCGCAGGCCGCGAGCGCAATGAAGGTATCGCCCGCGAGCAGCTGCCGGAGGTATTCGGGCCGCGGCCGGCGCGCGCCGTAGGTTTCGGCATCGTCGAAGGCTTCGCCGAACAGGGTGAGCAGGCCGTGCATCAACCGCTCGTCTTCCGCCGCGAGTTGGCGGACCGTGAAGTGCGTCGTCGTGGACATGCGTGGATGGTAGTGCAGCGCCTGCACGCCCAAAAAAAACAGCCGGGCGATGAATGAATCATCCCCGGCTGCTGCAGCTTGTTCTTC
>CAMLCW010000095.1 GCA_946478645.1 uncultured Variovorax sp. | reverse complement strand
GCGGCTACGTCTCCAACGACGCGACGCTGTCGACGCTCGGCAAGCTGCTGCCCGGTTGCGTGATCTTCTCGGACGAGCTCAATCACGCGAGCATGATCGCCGGCATCCGCAACTCGGGCTGCGAGAAGCGCGTGTTCCGCCACAACGACGTCGAGCACCTGGAAGAGCTGCTCGCCGCCGAGAGCCCCGATGCGCCCAAGCTGATCGCGTTCGAGAGCGTCTATTCGATGGACGGCGACGTCGCCCCGATCCATGCGATCTGCGACTTGGCCGACAAGTACAACGCGTTGACCTACATCGACGAGGTCCACGCCGTCGGCATGTACGGTCCGCGCGGCGGCGGCATCTCGGAGCGTGACGAAGCAGCCCACCGGATCGACATTATCGAAGGAACGCTGGGCAAGGCGTTCGGCGTGATGGGCGGCTACATCGCGGCGGACAACAAGATTGTCGACGTGATCCGCAGCTATGCTCCTGGGTTCATCTTCACAACCTCGCTGAGCCCGGTGCTCGCCGCCGGGGTGCTCGCCGCGGTGCGCCATCTTAAAGCCAGCTCGGAGGAGCGCGACGGCCAACAGGCGGCCGCCGCCATGCTCAAGGCGATGTTCCGCGAGGCAGGGCTGCCGGTGATGGATTCGACCACCCACATCGTGCCGCTGATGGTCGGCGACCCGGTGCGGGCGAAGAAGATCAGCGACATCCTGCTGGCCGAATACGGCGTCTACGTGCAGCCGATCAATTATCCGACGGTGCCGCGCGGCACCGAGCGGCTGCGCTTCACCCCGGGGCCGACGCACACCGAAGCGATGATGCGCGATCTAACGGCGGCGCTGGTCGAAATCTGGGATCGGCTCGACCTCGATCTGGCCAGGGCGGCCTGACGGCCACAGGGGTGCCCGGGCGAGGCTCACCACCCCTGCAACCCCAGCCTGCGGCCTCCAAGCGGTCGCGCACGCATCAGTTTTTCGCCCGCGAGTTCGAGCATCTGACGGCAGCGCGGCAGCAGCTCCTCGCCGGCCGCGGTCAGGCTCAGGCGGCGCGTGGTCCGGTGCAGCAGCCGCGCCCCGGTCCATTGCTCGAGCTCGGCCACATAGCGCGTGACCACCGGGCGCGAGAAGCCGAGCTTGTCGGCCGCGGCCGAAAGGCTGCCCGAATCCACCACCGCCACGAACACGCGCATCGCGCTCAATCGATCCATTCGCACAATTTTAGGAACAAACAAGCGCGAATTTGGGCGTATTTCTTTCGAAACCAGAAACCTAAGATGCGATGCATCCCATCCACATCCAGGAGTCATCCATGAGCCACATCGCCATCATCGGCGCCACCGGCCGCGCCGGCGGCCGCCTTCTCGAAGAGGCCTTGCGCCGCGGCCATACCGTGACCGCCATCGCCCGCCACGCCACTGCCAAGCTCGCGGGCCGCGCAAACGTCGAGGCGATCGACCTCGACGTGCTCGATGGCGCGGCACTCGAGAAAGCCGTGGCCGGCCACGACGCCGTGTTCAGCGCAGCCCATTTCGCCACCGTCCCGCCGGCCGCGATCATCCAGCCGGTCAAGCGTGCGGGCGTGAAGCGGCTGCTCGTCGTCGGTGGTGCCGGCAGCCTGTTCGCGGCCCCGGGCCTGAAGGTGATCGACACGCCGGACTTCCCCGACGCCTACCGCGCCGAGGCCTCGGCCGGCGGCGTGTTCCTGGAGGCGCTGCGCAGCGAGAAGGAACTCGACTGGACCTTCCTGTCGCCTTCGGCCGAGTTCGTCGACGGCGAGCGCACGGGCAAGTTCCGCCTCGGCAAGGACGACCTGCTCGTGAGCGCCGAAGGCCGCAGCTGGATCAGCTTCGAGGACTACGCGATCGCGTTCATCGACGAGCTCGAGCGGCCGGCGCACTCGCGCCAGCGGTACACGGTCGGGTATTGAAGATCGAGCGGGATCGGGTCGGAATCGGACAGCCGAACGCAGAGGTCGCGAAGGTTTCGCAGAAGTCGCAGAAGTCGCAGAAGAGAAACCGAAAAATTGTCTTTCGATTCTTCTGCGACTTCTGCGTAACTTTTGTCCTCCTTCTGCGTTCGGCTGTTCGGCGGCCGCTTCACCGCCCCGTCATGTTCTCCGGCACCACCCATTCGTCGAACTGCTCGGCCGTGAGGTGGCCCGAAGCGATGGCCGCCTCGCGCAGGCTGCTGCCTTCCTTGTGCGCCTTCTTCGCGATGAAGGCGGCCTTGTCGTAGCCGATGTGGGTGTTGAGCGCGGTCACGAGCATCAGCGAACGCTGCACGAGCTCGGTGATGCGCTCGCGGTTGGGCTCGATGCCCGCCGCGCAGTGGTCGTTGAAGCTCACCATCCCGTCGGCCAGCAACCGGACGCTCTGCAGGAAGTTGTGCGCGACCATCGGCCGGAACACGTTGAGTTCGAAGTTGCCGGAGGCGCCGCCGATGTTGATCGCGACGTCATTGCCGAACACCTGGGCGGCAAGCATCGTGACGGCCTCGCTCTGGGTCGGGTTGACCTTGCCGGGCATGATCGACGAGCCGGGCTCGTTCTCGGGAATGCTCAGTTCGCCGATGCCGCTGCGCGGGCCGCTCGCGAGCCAGCGCACGTCGTTGGCAATCTTGGTCATGCTCGCGGCCAGCGTCTTGAGCGCGCCGTGGGCGTGCACCAGCGCGTCGATGCTGGCCATGGCCTCGAACTTGTTCGGCGCGGTGACGAAAGGCAGCCCGGTGAGCTTGGCCAACTCGGCCGCCACCTGCTCGGCGTAGCCCTTGGGCGCATTGAGGCCGGTGCCCACGGCCGTGCCACCGAGCGCCAGTTCGCACAGGTGCGGCAGCGCGGCGCGCACATGCGCCTCGCCGTGTGTGAGCTGCGCCACGTAGCCCGAGAACTCCTGGCCCAGCGTGAGCGGCGTCGCATCCTGCAGGTGGGTGCGGCCAATCTTCACGATGTCGGCGAAATCCTTCGCCTTCTGCTCGAGCGTGCCACGCAGCTTCGCGATCGCCGGGAGCAGCCGGTGCGTGATCGCCTCGACCGCCGCCACGTGCATCGCAGTGGGAAACACGTCATTGCTCGACTGGCTGCGGTTGACGTCGTCGTTCGGATGCACCAGGCGCCCTTCCCCACGCTCGCCGCCGAGCAGTTCGCTCGCGCGGTTGGCCAGCACCTCGTTGACGTTCATGTTGGTCTGCGTGCCCGAGCCGGTCTGCCACACCACGAGCGGGAACTCGCCCTCGTGCCGGCCGGCGATGACTTCGTCGGCCGCGGCCACGATGGCGCCGGTCTTCTTCTCGTCCTGCAGGCCGAGCGCATGGTTGACCACCGCCGAGGCGCGCTTCACCTGCGCCAGCGCCTTGATGATCTCGCGCGGCTGGCGCTCGCCCGAGATGTCGAAGTTCTGCAGCGAGCGCTGCGTCTGCGCGCCCCACAGCTTGTCGGCCGGCACGTCGATCGGGCCGAAGGTGTCGCGCTCGGCACGGGTCTTGGGGGTTTGGGTCATGAAGGAAGCTCCGCAGTCGTGAAGAGGATGGCGTCGCTCGCGGGCGCGCGTGCCCAGTATCGACCAATAAGAATAGCTCGCATTCGCATGGGCTTATCCGCGCCGTGACTTGCTTCACGATACGCGCCGCGGGTTGACGTCTGTCATACGCAAAAGTTATAATCTTTGGCTTTAGTCGACCAACAAGTCATGTTGGTTGCCCCTGCACTACTCGCGGAGCTCGACTCCCGTCGCGGTGCATGGATCTCTCGCCGGGCCCGCCCGTCGAGGCGGCCGGCGCTTCGCTCCGGTCCCGATGCCACGTCATCCGTCCGCCGGTCCATGGCGCGCTTTTCGCGCTGCCACTCGCTTGCCTCCCCTGCCCGGCTGAACGGCGTGGCGCTGCCGCCCGCGGGCGGCGCTGTGTCCAACCTTCGCACAAGGAGCTCCGGCGTATGGCCAAGGGAATTCTCATCGATCATGTCTTCAAGGTTTTCGGGGACGCACCCGACGACGCGCTCGAAGGGATCCGCCAGGGCCTGACGAAGAAGGAGATTCTCGCCCGCACGGGCCAGTCGATCGGTGTGTTCGACGCCACCTTCGAGATCCAGGCCGGCGAGATCTTCGTCATCATGGGCCTGTCGGGCTCGGGCAAGTCGACGCTGGTGCGGCTCTTGAACCGGCTGATCGAGCCGACCGCGGGACGCATCGTGATCGACGGCGCCGACATCAACGAGCACTCCGACGCCAGGCTGCGCGCATTGCGCCGCAAGGACATCAGCATGGTGTTCCAGTCGTTCGCGCTGATGCCGCACATGACGGTGCGCGAGAACACCGCGTTCGGCCTCGAGCTTTCGGGCACCGGCAAGAAGGAGCGCCTCGCGCAGGCCGACCAGGCGCTCGCCCAGGTGGGCCTCGCGGGCTGGGGCGACAGCTACCCCGACGAGCTCTCGGGCGGCATGCAGCAGCGCGTGGGCCTGGCGCGCGCCCTGGCGTCGGATCCGTCGATCCTGCTGATGGACGAGGCCTTCTCGGCGCTCGACCCGATCATCCGCACCGAGATGCAGTCGGAGCTGCTGCGGCTGCAGCAGGAAAAGCGCCGCACCATCGTCTTCATCTCGCACGACCTCGACGAGGCGATGCGCATCGGCGACCGCATCGCGATCATGAAGGACGGCCATGTGATCCAGGTCGGCACGCCCGACGAGATCCTGCGCAGCCCCGCCGACGACTACGTGCGCAGCTTCGTGCGCGGCGTGGACGCCGCGGCGGTCTTCAAGGCGGCCGACATCGCACGCAAGTCGCTCACCGTGGTGAGCGAACACCCCGAGCGCGGTGCGCGCGCGGCGCTGCAGCTGCTCGAGGACCAGGACCGCGACTTCGCCTATGTGGTGAACCCGGGCCGGCGATTCCTCGGCGTGGTCTCGGCCGACACGCTGCGCACGGCGCTCGACGGCCATGCGGGTCCGCTGGGCCTGCAGCATGCCTTTCTTGACGGCCTGCCGACGATCGATGCCGAGGCACCCGTGGCCGGGCTCATCGGCCAGCTCGCGCAGGCGCCGTGCGCACTGCCGGTGGTGGCGGGCGACGGCCGCTTCTGCGGCGCGATCAGCAAGACCACGCTGCTCCGGTTCCTCGACCGCGACACGCCGCCGATCGAACCCGCCGCACCCCACCACGCCGCGCCGGCCCTGGCCGCCGAACCGCACTGATCCCGAACTTCCGGAGGAAACCGAACCGATGAACGAGAACGCCCTGCCTTCCGCCCCGGCCGAGACTGCCGCCGCGCCGGCCTACACCGATCCGTGGGAGGCGCTCTCCGCCGGGCCCGACGCGTCGGCCGCGAGCGCCTGGCTCGATGCACCCGCCACCCAGGCCGCGAGCGCGGTCGACCCTGCCGCCGGCGGCTTCGCGCTGCACCGGCTCTGGGACGGCTCGCTGCCCGTCGAAGCCTGGATCAACCAGGGCCTGGGCTGGGTGGTCGCGCATTTCCGCCCGTTCTTCCAGGCCGTGCGGCTGCCGATCGACAGCACGCTCGACGGCGTGCAGGGCCTGCTGACCGGGCTGCCGCCGCTCGCGATGATCGCGCTCGTCGGCCTGCTCGCCTGGCAGTTCGCGGGCCGCGCGATCGCCATCGGCACCGCGGTGTCGCTGCTTTTGGTGGCCATGCTCGGCATCTGGCCCGAAGCCATGGTGACCTTGTCGCTGGTGCTGACCTCGCTGGTGTTCTGCATGGTCATCGGGTTGCCGCTCGGCGTGCTGCTCGCGAGCAGCGACCGCGCGCAACGCGTGATGCGGCCGCTGCTCGATGCGATGCAGACCACGCCCGCCTTCGTGTACCTGGTGCCGGTGGTCATGCTGTTCGGCATCGGCAACGTGCCGGGCGTGATCGTGACGATCGTCTTCGCGCTCGCGCCGCTGGTGCGCCTGACCAACCTGGGCCTGCGCCAGGTGCGGCCCGACCTGATCGAGGCGGCGCGCGCCTACGGCGCCTCGCCCTGGCAGATGCTCGTGAAGGTGCAGCTGCCGCTGGCCATGCCGTCGATCATGGCCGGCATCAACCAGGCGCTGATGCTGTCGCTGTCGATGGTGGTGATCGCCTCGATGATCGCCGTGGGCGGGCTGGGCCAGATGGTGCTGCGCGGCATCGGGCGGCTCGACATGGGCCTGGCGACCGTCGGCGGGCTGGGCATCGTGCTGCTGGCCATCTCGCTCGACCGGCTGACCCAGGCCATGGGCCAGTCGCGCCGCGCCGCGGGCCGCCGCTGGTGGCACACGGGGCCCGCGGGCCTCGCGCTGCGCCTGCTGCAGCGCGCCGTGGCTCCAGGCCGCCCGGCCGACGAACCGGCGCCGGCACTCTCGGCGCAGGCGCAATGAGGAACAAGGAAGAACGCATGACGAACCACGCCCAGCCGCGCGCCGCCGGCTTCATTGCACGCGGCCTGCTGGCCCTGGCCTTCGCGGCTTTCGGCCTGGCCGCACAGGCCAACGCCGACCTGCCCGGCGCCGGCATTGCCGTGCAGCCGCTCAAGAGCTCGCTGGCCGAAGAGGCTTTCCAGACCCTGCTCGTGATGCGCGGGCTCGAGCGGCTCGGCTACACCGTCGAGCCGATGCGCGACCTCGAACCCGCCACCGAGCACCTGGCGATCGCCAACGGCGATGCCACCTTCATGGCCCACCACTGGAGCCTGCTGCATGCCGACTTCTACGAGAACAGCGGCGGCGACGCCAAGCTCTGGCGCAAGGGCGTGTACTCGGAGGGCGCGGTCCAGGGCTACCTGATCGACCGCAAGACGGCCGAGCAGTACGGCATCCACGACCTCGGCCAGCTCAAGGACCCGGTGATCGCGAAGCTGTTCGACGCCGACGGCGACGGCAAGGCCGACCTCACCGGCTGCAACCCGGGCTGGGGCTGCGAGCTCGCGATCGAGAAGCATCTCACGGCCTACCAGCTGCGCGACACGGTCACGCACAAGCAGGGCAGCTACGCGGCGCTGATGGCCGACACCATCGCCCGCTTCAAGCAGGACAAGCCCGTCCTCTACTACACCTGGACGCCGTACTGGGTGAGCGCGGTGCTGCGCCCGGGTGCCGACGTGGTGTGGCTGCAGGTGCCCTCGTCGTCCGCGCAGCGCGGCGGCAGTGCCGACACCCGGCAGCCGAACGGCAAGGACTACGGCTTCCTGGCGAACGAGGAGCGCATCGTCGCCAACCGCGAATTCGCCGAGAAGAACCCGGCCGCCGCCCGGCTGTTCGAAATCATGCAGCTGCCGATCGGCGACATCAACGCCCAGAACCTGCGCATGAGCCAGGGCGCCAACACGGCCGAGGACGTGGCGCGCCACACAGATGGCTGGATCCGGGTGCACCAGGCGCTCTTCGACGGCTGGATCGCCGAGGCGCGCGCGGCCGCCGGGGCGCGATCCGGCGACGACTGAGATAATCGGGGGGCGTTTCCACATCCAAAAAAGACTCCCCCCACCATGACGACCACGATCCAGCAGGCCGACCTGATCGAATCGATCAGCGCTGCGCTGCAGTACATCAGCTACTACCACCCCGCCGACTACATCGCCCACCTCGCCAAGGCCTACGAGCGCGAGCAGAGCCCCGCCGCCAAGGACGCGATCGCGCAGATCCTCACCAACAGCAAGATGAGCGCGACCGGCCATCGCCCCATCTGCCAGGACACCGGCATCGTCAACGTGTTCCTCAAGGTGGGCATGGACGTGCGCTGGGGCGGCTTCACGGGCTCGCTCGACGACGCCATCAACGAAGGCGTGCGCCGCGGCTACAACCACCCCGACAACACGCTGCGCGCGTCGGTCGTGGCCGACCCGCAGTTCGACCGCAAGAACACCAAGGACAACACGCCCGCCGTGATCTTCACCGAGATCGTGCCGGGCAACACGGTCGAGGTCACGGTCGCGGCCAAGGGCGGCGGCAGCGAGAACAAGAGCAAGCTGGCCATGCTGAACCCCGGCGACAGCGTGGTCGACTGGGTGCTCAAGACCGTGCCGACCATGGGCGCGGGCTGGTGCCCGCCCGGCATGCTCGGCATCGGCATCGGCGGCACGGCCGAGAAAGCCGCGCTGATGGCCAAGGAAAGCCTGATGGACGACCTCGACATGCACGAGCTGCAGGCCAAGGCCGCGCGCAAGGAGCCGCTGTCGAAGGTCGAGGAACTGCGCCTCGAGCTGTACGAGAAGGTCAACGCACTCGGCATCGGCGCGCAGGGCCTGGGCGGCCTGGCCACCGTGCTCGACATCAAGATCAAGATGTACCCGACGCATGCGGCCAGCAAGCCCGTGGCGATGATCCCCAACTGCGCGGCCACCCGCCATGCCCACTTCGTGCTCGACGGCAGCGGCGCGGTCTACCTCGATCCGCCCTCGCTCGACCTCTGGCCCGACGTGAACTGGGCGCCCGACGAGAAGAAGAGCAAGCGCGTCGACCTCGACCGCCTCACGCCCGCCGAAGTGGCGAGCTGGAAGCCGGGCGACACGCTGCTGCTCAACGGCAAGATGCTCACCGGCCGCGACGCCGCGCACAAGCGCATCCAGGGCATGCTCGCCAAGGGCGAGAAGCTGCCGGTCGACTTCACGAACCGCGTCATCTACTACGTCGGCCCGGTCGATCCGGTCGGTGACGAAGCCGTGGGCCCCGCCGGCCCCACCACCGCCACCCGCATGGACGGCTTCACCGACATGATGCTGGCCCAGACTGGCCTGATCGCGATGATCGGCAAGGCCGAGCGCGGCCCGGTCGCGATCGAGGCCATCAAGAAGCACAAGAGCGCCTACCTCATGGCCGTGGGCGGCGCCGCCTACCTCGTGAGCAAGGCGATCAAGACCGCCAAGGTGGTCGGCTTCGAAGACCTCGGCATGGAAGCCATCTACGAATTCGACGTGGTCGATATGCCCGTGACCGTGGCGGTCGACGCCGGCGGCACCAGCGCGCACATCACCGGCCCGGCCGAGTGGCAGAAGCGCATCGCCAGCGGCGAGTTCAAGACCATCATGATGGAAGAAGCCTGAGCTTGAGCGCTGTCGGCGTCTTCGACAGCGGTGTCGGCGGGCTCAGCGTGCTTGCCGCGCTGCGCGCCGAATTGCCGCATGAACGCTTCGTCTACTTCTCGGATGCGGCCTACGCCCCCTACGGCGAGCGCGGCGACGCCTACGTGATCGAACGCTCGCGCGCGGTGGCTGCGCGGCTGATCGGCGAGCACGGCATCAAGGCGCTCGTGGTGGCCTGCAACACGGCCACGACCGCGGCCATCCACCTGCTGCGCGCCGAACATCCGGCACTGCCGATCGTGGGCCTTGAGCCCGCGCTCAAGCCGGCGGTGGCCGCGAGCCGCACGGGCCGCATCTCGGTGCTGGCCACGCGCGGCACGCTCGCGAGCAGCCGGTACGCGGCGCTGCGCGACACCTTCGCGGCCGCGGCAACGGTCCGCGCGGTGCCCTGCGACGGGCTCGTGAAGGCCATCGAGGGTTTCGACGGCGCGGCCATCGCGGCGCTCTGCGCACGCTACATGGCCGAGGCCGGCCCTTTCGGCGATGGGCGCGGCGAAACCGATACCGTGGTGCTCGGCTGCACCCACTACCCGCTCGTGCGGCACGAACTGCAGCGCCATGCGCCGCCGTCGCTGCGCTTCATCGACACCGGCGCCCCGGTGGCGCAGCAGACGCGCCGCGTGCTGGCCTCGGCCGGTCGGCTGGGCGACAGCGTCGACGGCGCGCTGCAACTCGCGGGCAGCGGCGACCTGGCCGCGCTCGAAGCGGCGGCCGCTCACTGGTTGCCGCTGCCGTCCGTGGCGGTGGCCGCCTGAAGCCGTGCCGATGATGATGCTGCGCTCCGGCCTGCGTCGCGCCCTCCTGCTCCTGCTGCTGGGCCTCATGGCCGCCGGCGGCGCGCATGCGGCCTGCGAGAGCGGGCTTGCCGAGCGCATGAATGCCAAGCTCTACCCCGACCGGCCGCTCGACGAGCGGCTCGCGGCCTGCAAGCTGTGGCCGGCCTTCCCGGGCCGCAGCATCGTCGTGCTGCCCGTGCCGCACGAAGCCAGCAGCACGGGCGCCAGGGTCTTCGATCTCGAACTGCTGCTGATCCAGCGCCCCGACAACGGCAACACCGAGCGCGACACGGTCATCGCCCGCCTGCGCCAGCCCGAGGCGCTCGACGAGGACAGCGCGGCGGCGATCCAGGACATCCGCATCGACACCTCGCGCTACCTGCTGTCGACCGACATGCGCGCCTTCGGCCTGCGCGTGCGCTACCGCGGCATCGCGCCGGGCAGCTCGACCGCGGTCGAGACGCTGCGCCTCTACGTGCAACACGGCAGCAAGCTGCGCCAGGTGCTGGCCGAGATCGCGCTCGACCACGACAGCGGCGAATGGGACCAGAACTGCACCGGCCATTTCGAGAAGCTGCGCACCATGCTTTCGGTCGCCCCGCAGACGAGCAATGGATGGCACGACCTGCAGCTCTCGCGCACGCGCACCCGCACTCGCGCACTCTGGCGCGACGACGACCAGAACTGCACCGAGGTGGCCCTGCCCGCGCGCTTCGACACCGTGACGCTGCGCTACGACGGCGAGCGCTACCGCGTGCCCAAGTCGCTGCGCGATCCGGTGCCCTGAGCAGCGCGCGGCCGCCGGCCGGCTTCACGGCGCTGTCATGCGAAGGCAGCACGATCCGCGGTTTGCCTGCCACACCGCGCACCATGAACAACCCCAAGAAGCCCAACGCCGCCATTCCCTTCCAGCCTCTGCTGCTCGCCAGCGCACTCGCCCTCCTGCTGTCCGCTTGCGGCGGTGGAAGCAACGATGGTGCGGCGCTCTTCCCGCCGATCGTGCCGCCCGTGGCCACCATGCCGCCCGATCCCGCGCCGGAGCCCGAACCGGCACAGCTCGTCTCCGAGGCCAGGTTCACGCCGAACGCCGGCACGACCGAAGGCGCGTCCGATGCCTCCACCGCCATCGCATTGCCGGACGGCCACATGCTCGTGGCCGACGACGAGGCCAACGTGCTGCGCGTCTATCCGCGTGCGGGCGGCGCCGCGGTCCAGGAATGGAGCTATGAAACCCATGGCCCTCAACTCAAGAAGGAACTCGACCTCGAAGCCGGCACGCGGGTCGGCGACACGCTGTACTTCACGGGCTCGAACAGCAACAAGAAAGACGGCGACGACGCGCCCGACCGTTCGCACCTCTTCGCGGTGAAGCTCGGCGGCACCGGGGCCGGCACCACCTTCAGCTACGTCGGCCGGTTCTCGCAACTCGAAAGCCAGCTCGTGGCCTGGGATGCCGGCAACCTGCACGGCCTGGGCGCCGACCGCTTCGGCTTCGCGGCTTCGGCCGGGGCCGGCGTGGTTCCCGAGCAGCCCAGCGGCTTCTCCATCGAAGGCATGGCCGCCGCACCGGGCGACAGCGCGCTCTGGCTGGGCTTTCGCGCGCCGCAGGCCGGCACATCGCTGCGCACCCATGCGCTGATCGTGCCGCTGGAAAACTACGCCGCGCTCGTGGCCGGCACCGCGACGCAGGCGAGCTTCGGCGCGCCGATCGAGCTCGACCTCGGCGGCCGCGGCATCCGGTCGATCGACAAGGGCAGCGACGGCCGCTACCTGATCGTGGCCGGTCCCGCAGGCCCCGCAAGCGCGATCGTCGAGCGCAACTTCGCACTGTTCGCCTGGAGCGGCCAGGCGGGCGATGCGCCGGTGGAGCTGTCGAACGATCTCGATGCGCTGCGCCGGGCCACGGGCGGCAGCTTCGAATCGATCGTCGAGGTGCCGGGCCCTGTGGCTGCCGGTACCGAGGTGCAACTGCTGCTCGACAACGGCGACACCGTCTGGCCGGGCCAGACCGAAGTCTCCAAAGACCTTCCGCCGGCCGACCAGAAGTTCGACGGCTTCGTCGTGCGCCTGGGCCAACCCTGGGTCGACACCGCCGCGCCAGTGCTCAAGAGCGCCTCGCCCGCGGCCGGCGACGCCAGCGTGGGCCCGAACGCGACGATCACGCTGGCCTTCAACGAAGGCGTGCGCCTCGGGGCGGGCAACATCGTCCTGCACAAGGCCGACGGCAGCGTGGTCGAGACCTTCTCCGCGGCGAGCCCCGCAGCGCGCGGGCAGCGCGCCTTCAACCTGCTGACGTTCACGCCCAGCCAGCCGCTGGACGCTTCCACCGGCTACTACATGAGCGTGGATGCCGGCGCGATCGTCGATGCCAAGGGCAACACCTTCGCGGGCGTGGCCGACACCACCACCATCGCCTTCACCACCAGCGCACCGCCCGCGTTCGGTGCCGGCGACATCCTGTTCATGGGCCTGAACGCCGACAAGACCGACGCCTTCGCCTTCGTGCTGCTCAAGCCGATGGAGGCCGGCACGCGCATCGTGTTCACCGACCGCGACCGCACCGCCGACAAGGAGTTCGACGGCCTGACCAACGAGAGCGCCTATGTCTGGACCACCGACCGCGACCTCGCGGTGGGCACCATCGTGACCATCCAGCCGGACGTCAAGAACGCCAACCCGATCACCGACGTCGGCACCACGCAGGGCGCGGGCGGCGGCCTCAGCGGCAGCAACGAGACGGTCTACGCCTTCGTCGGCGGCACGGTCGCGGGCCTCGGCGACGGCAAGGCCGGCGAGATCAGCGGCGTGGGCGCCTACCTGGCCAGCATCACCGTGGGACCGGCCACGGGCGCCGGCAGCATTCCTGCCGCGCTGAGCAGCGCGGGTGCCGCGATCCACTTTTCCGACAAGTTCGACGTGCTCTACGACGGTCCGATGCTGCCGGTCTCGCCGACGCCGGCCGACATCGCGAACTTCGCGGCCAGCGTGAAGAACACGGCGAACTGGAAGTCGCAGGCCGGCACCGGCTGGCCGCTAACCAACGGCAGCCTGTTCGGCGGCTCTTGAGGACCGCAGCGCGGCCTCGCGGCCGCGCCGCATGTCGATCGGCCACAACAGCAGCAGGCCCGCAATGAACAGCACGGCCGTCGACAGGATCGCGACGCGCTGGTTGCCCGCCGTGAGCCAGGTGACCGCGCCATAGGCCAGCGGCCCGACAATGCTCGCGAGCCGCGTCGCAAAGGACCAGAGGCCGAAGAACTCGGCCATCTGGGCCGGCGGCGCCAGGTAGCCCGTCATCGCCCGGCCGGCCGACTGGCTCGATCCCATCGCGAGTCCCGCGATGGCCGCGGCCCACCAGAAGGCGCCCTTGCTGTCGGCCGCGGCAGCGATCACGCAGACCGCGATCCATGCCACCAGCGTGCCGCCCAGCGCGAGCTTGTGCCCGATGCGGTCCTGGATGTAGCCGAAACCGAAGGCGCCCACCGCGGCCGCGAGGTTGAGCACGAAGATCAGCACCATCGTCTCGCTCGCCACGAAACCGATCACCTGCTCGGCATAGATTGCGGCCAGCGTGATCGCCACCGCCACGCCACCCTGGTAGCAGACGGTGCAGGCCAGCAAGGTCATGAAGTCGCGGTAGGCGCGCGCCTCGCGGAAGGTTGCGCGCAACTGCTGCCAGGCCGCCGGCTGCGCCGCGCCCGGCGGACGCGGCCTCGCGCGTTCGGGCAGCAGCGCAAAGGTGACGCAGGCCGCGGCGCCGTAGACGGCCGCCGTGATGAGCATGGTCACGGGAACGAAGTGCGCCGCGACAAGGCCCCGCGCTTGCGCCGACAGCACGTAGGCCAGGCACAGGCCGAGCACCAGCATGCCGCCGATGTAGCCGAAGGCCCAGCCCCATCCGCTGACCTTGCCCATGCCCTCGGCCGTGGCGAGCTCGGGCAGGAACGCGCCCGTGAGCGACTCGCCGTACGAATAGAAGGTGTTCGACACCACGATCAGCGCCATGGCCACGGCAACGCCCGCGGCGCCCGAGAAGCGCGGCGACAGTGCCAGCGCCGCCGTGGCGATCACGCAACCCGCGGTGGAAACCGCGAGCAGCCGCTTCTTGGCCGCATGCAGGTCGGCCCAGGCGCCGATCGCGGGCATCGTGAACATCACGATCGCGTACGAGATGCTGAGCGCCACGGTCCACGCGAACGGCCCCCACGGCGCGCCCTTGGCGATGCCGCCGACGAAATAGGCCGCGAACACGGCCGTGATCACGACGGTCGTGTAGCCCGAATTCGCGAAGTCGTACATCGCCCAGCCGAAAACCTCGCGCTTGCGCACGCCGGCATTGAGGGCGCTGGAAGGAAAGAGCTTGGGGGAAGCGGTCATGCGGCGATCATCGTGCGTGCGCCGCATGGCAGGCGTGTGGCGCACGCCGGTTCGTTCACAGCTTCTCAGTGCAGGTGGCGCGGACGGCGGCCGCCGCCGTGGCCACCACCGCTGCCGCTGCCGCCGGTGCCCCGCGGGCGCTTGCCGATCTCGAGCGAATTGACGAGCGCATCGAAGCGGTCGCTGAACAGGCGGTCGATCTCGGCCACCACGCCGCCGAGCTCGGCGCCGTCGAAATGCCGCTCCATGAGGTTGACCACGTCTTCCACCAGCAGGTCGCGCTGCACCTGCATGATGGCCGCCGGCGTGGGGCCCACGAA
>CAMLCW010000094.1 GCA_946478645.1 uncultured Variovorax sp. | reverse complement strand
TCCGGGTCCAGTGCCGGGTCGTCCGCGCCGCCGCCGATCGCGATCGTGGCCAGCGCCTCGCGCACGGCCGCGGGAATGGCCGGCGGGCGCAGCGCCTCGACCAGGATGCAGCCGCGCGCATCCACCAGCGACGCCACGGCATGGCTCAGCACCGTCGCGGGATTGACGAGCACGCCGCCCCAGTTGCCCGAGTGATAGCCCCGCGAGCGCGCACGCAGCCGCAGGCTGAAGTTGACGGCACCGCGCGAACCGAGGAACAGCGTGGGCCGCTCGGCGCTCACGCGCGGCCCGTCGCTCGCGATGAACAGGTCGGCGCCCAGCCGCTCGCGCTGCTGTTCGCACACGGCATGCAGCCCGGGCGACGCGGCCTCCTCGCCCGTCTCGATGAGCCACGTGACGTTGTAGCCCAGGTGCCCGCCGCGCGCCTGCAGCGCGGCGGCCAGGCCGCCCAGCGCGATGCTGTGCTGGCCCTTGTTGTCGGCCGTACCGCGCCCGTACCAGCGTTCGCCGCGCACGGTGAGCGCCCATGGCCCGAGGCCTTCCTCCCACTGCGCGTCCTGCCCGCTGACCACGTCGCCGTGGCCGTAGCTCAGCACGGTGGGCAGGGCCGGGTCCTCGATCCGGCGCGCGATCAGGAACGGGCCGCCGCCCGCCACCGGGTTCTCGACGATCTCGCATTCGAAACCCAGCGCCGCCAGCGGCGGCACCATTTCGTCGCGCAGGTAGGCGCCGAGGGCGGGGGCGGGGGTGGCGGCGCCGGTGTCGCTTTCGGTGCGAAAGGCGACGCGCCGCTGCAGGTCGGCAAAAAAGCTGCCATCGTCGAAATAGGCGGCGGCCGCGGCGAGGCTGTCGTTACGTTGCATGCGGATTTCCTGTTCCCGTGGAATGCAGCAAGTACAAGGCCTGAAGGCCAATGCTTCCAGCACCGAATTCGCAAGCTACCATTGCCTTGAAAGCAACGCTCCCCCAACCGTTCCACCGCCATGGCACCGCCGCTCCTCAGCATCCCGATGCGCCACTTCCTGGAAGTGGCCCGCAGCGGCTCGGTCAGCCAGGCCGCCGCGCGGCTCTTCGTGGCCTCTTCGGCGGTAAGCCGCCAGATCACCCGGCTCGAGGACAGCTTGGGCACGCCGCTGTTCGAGCGCCATGCGCGCGGCATGGCGCTCACCCCGGCAGGCGAGCGCCTCGCAGCGCACCTGCGCAATGCGCAGCTCGACATCGAGCAGGTCATCGAGCAAGTGCGCGATCTGGGCGGCCGCGGCGCGCAACGCATCCGCATGGCCTGCACCGACGGTTTCGCCGCGTACTTCATGCCGCAGGTCATCCGCGCTTTCGAGACCGCGCACCCCGGCACGCAACTCGAGCTTCACGTCGGCCCGCCCGATGGCGTGAGCACCCTGCTGGCGCGCGGCGAGGCCGACATCGCGCTCAAGTACGTGGTGGCGCCGGAGCCTGGCCTGCGGATCGAGCACTCGGCCATTGCACCGGTGTTCGCGGTGCTGCGCCCCGACCATCCGCTGGCGCGCCAGCGCGTGGTATCGGTGGCGCAGGCCGTGCGCTATCCGCTCGCGGTGGGCGACAAGGGCGTGACCGCGCGGCAGCTGTTCGACCAGGCCTGCAGCCTGCAGGGCCTGCAGTACCGCGCCATCTTCGTGAGCAACTTCTCGTCGGTGCTGCTGTCGCTGCTGCGCACGCCCGACGTGATGCTCTCGGGGCATCTCACGGTGACGCACCTGATCGATGACGGCACGGTGGTGGCGCGCCCCTTCGCCGAGGCGCCGCTGCAGCAACGGCAATTGCAGGTGCTGGCGCTCGACGGCCGTACGCTCACACCGCTGGCACAGGCGTTCGTGCGGCACCTGGTGGGTGCCATTGCCAGTGCGGACCGGCGCAAGCTGGGGCGCGCGCGTTCGGGCGCCGCCTGAACCTCAACTCAGACCGCGAACTCGGCCGGGCGCTTCTCGAGCACCGCCAGCAGCAGGTCGACGTCCAGGCTCGAAGGCTGCGGCGGCTGCAGCGCGCCGAGCATGCGCGACAGGGTTTCGGCATGCGGCAGCAGCGGGCCGAGAAAGCGCGTGCCGTCGGTACCGGCGATCAGCAAGGTGGGAAAGGTCTCGACGTCGAAGGCGTCGGCCAGTTCGGCATGGTCCTCGATGTCGACCCAGGCAAAGCGGAACTGCGGATGCGCGCGCGCCACCTGGGCCATCAGCGGCCGGTAGTCGCGGCAGGTGCCGCACCACTCGGCGCAGAGGCAGACGACCCAGGGCATGGGCGAGCCGGCGGATTCGGGGGCGTCGGGAAGAGCGCTCAAGTCAGGTCCGGTGACAAGGTGAAGGGCTGAAATGCCCTGGCTATTATGGACAAACTGCCCCGCGCACGCCGGCCTCAGACCAGCAGCACGTCGCCCAGCCGCAGCGAGCGCAGCGGCCCTTTCTGCCACAGGTCCTCGAGCGGCTCGGCACGCGGCATCAGCAGCTCGCACAGCAGCGGTTCGAGCGGTGTCGACGGATCGGCCAGCAGCACGTAGCGCGGATCGTCGCCCGGGGCCTCCTCGGCCAGCGGCGCGATCCAGTCGAGCGCCACCAGCGTCTCGAGCACCGGCACCAGTTGCAGCGCGTCGACCCGCATCCGCCGCACCAGCTCGCTCGCGCCCATGCCCTTGGCCGGCATCGCGCGCGCACGCGCCAGGTGCTGCAGCGCCTCGAGCGCGAGCTGCAACGGCCACCCGGCGCGGCCGCCGCGGCGCGCCACGCCGGTCAGAAGGCTCGGCAGGTAGGCCGCGATCACGGCGCCCAGCAGCACGATCACCCACGCCACGTAGATCCACACCAGCAGGATCGGCACGGTGGCAAACGCCCCATAGAGCACCGAATAGGTCGGCACCAGGCTCAGGTAGTAGCCGAGCACGCGCTTGGCGATCTCGATCGCCGCCGCCACGAAGATGCCGCCGGCCCAGGCGTGCGACCAGCGCACATGCGTGTTGGGCACGTAGTGGTAGAGCGAGGCCATGCCCGCGGCCAGCAGCACGAACTCGAAGGTGTCGAAAAGCAGCTTGACGATGCCGCCGCCCACCACGTCGCGCGAGACCGCGAACACGTAGGAGGTGGTGGAAAGGCTCACGGCAAGCACCAGCGGGCCGAGCGTGATCGCGGCCCAGTAGATCAGCACGCGCTGCGCGAATGGCCGCGGCGACCGCACGCGCCAGATGTTGTTGAGCGTGCGGTCGATCGTGAGGATCAACGCGATCGCGGTGATCAGCAGCACCACCAGGCCCGCGATGCCGAGCCCGCTGGCCTTGCTCGCGAACTGGTTCAGGTAGCCCAGCACCTGGCGCGCGATGTTGTCGGGGATCAGGCTCTGGATGAGCCAGCGCTGCAGCCGGCCCTGGAGCTCGGCGAACATCGGGAACACAGTGAACAGCGCCAGCGCCACCGTGAAGAACGGCACCATCGCGATGGTGGTGGTGAAGGTCAGGCTGCTCGCGGTGGGGCCGAGCCGGTCTTCGCGAAAGCGCTCGCCGAGCACCGCGGCGGTGTTGCGCCACGGAAAGCGCGAAAGATCCCTCCAGAGCTGGCGACGGTTCATGGCCGGTATCATAAGAACCGAGCCTCCCGCTCCTTTTCCCAGCCGATCCCGCGGTGCCTCCGTCCATGAAATCCCCTCCGCCGCCGCAGCCTCATCCCTCCCCTTCGGTCGCGGCCACGCGCTGGCTCGCCGTCGGCAGCGTCGTCGGCCTGATCGTGCTCGGCCTGGCGTGGGAGCTGTGGCTCGCGCCGCTGCGGCCCGGCGGCTCGCTGCTCGCGCTCAAGGTGCTGCCGCTGGTGATCCCGCTCGCGGGCCTGTGGAAGAACCGCATGTACACCTACCGCTGGGTCAGCCTGATGATCTGGCTATATTTCACCGAAGGCGTGGTGCGCGCCTGGAGCGACACCAACGGCGTCGGGCAGGTGCTCGCGCTGGTCGAGGTGCTGCTGTGCCTGCTGCTCTTCACCGCCTGCGCGCTGCACGTGCGCCTGCGCCTTCGGCATGCCAAGGCCGCCGCCGCGGCCCGCCCCCTGGAAGCTTCTGCACCATGAACTCTTCTTCCTCTCCTGCTGCTGCAACCGCATTGCTCGACAGGCTGCGCGCCATCGTCGGCGCGGCCCATGTGCTGACCGACGGCGACCTCGCCGCCTACGAGCAGGACTGGCGCAAGCGCGCGCGCGGCAAGTCGCTGGCCGTGGTGCGGCCGGCCGATGCCGCGCAGGTGGCCGAGGTGGTCAAGGCCTGCGCCGCCGCCGGCACGGCCATCGTGCCGCAGGGCGGCAACACCGGGCTGGCCGTGGGTTCGATTCCCGACGACAGCGGCACGCAGGTGGTGCTGAGCCTGCAGCGGCTCAACGCCATCCGCGCGGTCGACGCCGCCAACCTCACGATGACCGTGGAAGCCGGCTGCATCCTGCAGACGCTGCAGGAAACCGCGGAGAAGCAGGGCTTCCTGTTCCCGCTGAGCCTGGCGGCCGAGGGCAGCTGCACCATCGGCGGCAACCTCGCGACCAACGCGGGCGGCACGCAGGTAGTGCGCTACGGCAACACGCGCGAGCTCTGCCTCGGCCTCGAGGTGGTCACGGCCCAGGGCGAGATCTGGCACGGCACCAGCGGCCTGCGCAAGGACAACACGGGCTACGACCTGCGCGACCTGATGATCGGCAGCGAAGGCACGCTCGGCATCATCACCGCCGCGACCATGAAGCTCTACCCGCTGCCCGCCGCGCAGCTCACGGCCTGGGCCGCGGTGCCGTCGCTCGACCATGCGGTCACGCTGCTGGGCCTCGCGCACAAGCATCTGGGCGCGGGTCTCACGGGCTTCGAGGTCATGGGCCGCTTTGCGCTGAGCCTGGTCGACAAGCACATGCCGCAATTGCGCGTGCCTTTCATCGCAGACGAAGCGGTGCCGTACTGCGTGTTGTTGGAGAACTCCGACAACGAATCGGAAGACCATGCGCGCGCGCGCTTCGAGGCGCTGCTCGAAACCGCGTTCGAGGACGGTTGCGTGACCGATGCGGTGGTGGCCGAGAACCTCACGCAGGCGCACCAGCTCTGGCACATCCGCGAGAGCATTCCGCTCGCGCAGGCCGAGGAAGGCCTGAACATCAAGCACGACATCTCGATTCCGGTGTCGCGCATCCCGGCCTTCGTGGCCGAGACCGACGCGCTGCTCGCGCGCGAGATCGCGGGCGTGCGCCTGGTCAACTTCGGCCACCTGGGCGACGGCAACCTGCACTACAACGTGCAGGCGCCCGAGAACATCGACACCCGCGCCTTCCTCCAGAACGAGGAAGCGCGCATCAACACGCTGGTGTACGACGCGGTCGAGAAGTTCGGCGGCTCGTTCTCGGCCGAGCATGGCGTCGGCTCGCTCAAGGTCGACAAGCTCGAGAAGCACAAGTCGCCCGTGGCGCTCGAGATGATGCGCGCGGTCAAGCGCGGGCTCGACCCGAAGAACATCCTGAACCCGGGGCGCGTGATCCGCGTCTAGCCGACCGGCGATCTAGCCGGCGCGGCGCTGCGGTCCGCGCATCAGCCGGCCCGGCAAGGCGCCGGTGGGCTTGCCGTCTTCCATGATCGTCTCGCCGGCCTTGAGCGTCGCGCGGTAGCCCTCGGCGGTCTGCACCAGGCGCCGGCCCCCGGCGGGGAGGTCGAAGGCCACGTAGGGCGGCGGAATGCGCAGCCGCTCGAAATCGATGATGTTGACGTCGGCAAGGTAGCCCGGCTGCAGCAGCCCGCGGTCTTCGAGGCCGTAGATGCGCGCCGTGTCCCGGGTCTGGCGCTGCACCATCAATTCGAGCGGCAGCGTGGGGCCGCGGCGGCGGTCGCGCGCCCAGTGCGTGAGCATGTAGGTCGGCATGCTCACGTCGCAGATGTAGCCGCAGTGCGCACCGCCGTCGGCCAGGCTCATCATCGTGCGTGGATGCTGCAGCTCGACGTGCAGCTGGCTCAGGTCGTTGTAGGCGTAGTTGAAGCTCGGAAAGTAGATGATGCCCTTGCCGTCGAGGTCCATCAGCATGTCGTAGGCCACCTCGAGCGGCGTGCGGCCGTCGCGCTCGGCGATGGCGGCGATGCTGTTCTCCTGTGGCGGCTCGTAGTCGGGCTCGGCCCCCAGCGCATACATCTTGTGGAAGCTCTGCGTCAGGTAGGCGGTGCGCGTGTCGTACTGCGCCGAACCCATGAGCGCCGCCATGTCGGTGAGCTGCGCGCGCACCTGCGGATCGCGCAGCCGGGCCAGCTTCTGGTCCCAGGGCAGGGGCGCGATCTGCTGCCACAGCGGATGGGTCATGAAGGGGTGCGTCGAGCCGAGCCAGGCCATGAGGATGCCGGCCGGCCGCCCCGCCACGGCGCCGTAGAGCGGCACGTTGTCCCTGTGCGTTTCGTCGAGTGCCGCGAGCAGCCGCTTCCAGGTGTCGGGCGTCTGGTCGGTCTGCACCAGCGCAAAGGCGACGGGCAGGTTGTTGTCGCGCGCGAGCTGCGTCATCCAGGGCAACTCGGTCTCCATCTGGTAGTGATTCGACGTCATCTGGAACACGCCGTGCCCGACCTCGCCCAGCACCCGCGCGATGCCGAGGATCTCGTCGGGCGAGGCGAAGGTGCCCGGCGGGTACTTGCGGCCCTGGTACTTGTGGATGATGGTGCGGCTGGTCGAGAAGCCGAGTGCGCCGGCGCGCATGCCTTCGCGCACCAGCTGCACCATGGCCTGGATGTCGGTGGGCGTGGCCTCGTCGTGCGTGATGCCGCGCTCGCCCATCACATAGGTGCGCAGCGCCGAATGCGGGATCTGCGCGCCCACGTCGAGTGCGCGCGGCATGCGCTCCAGCGCGTCGAGGTATTCGGGAAAGCTCTCCCACTGCCAGTCGATGCCTTCCGCAAGCACCGTGCCGGGAATGTCCTCCACGCCTTCCATCACGCTGATCAGCCAGTCGCGCTTGTCGGCATGCACCGGCGCAAAGCCGACGCCACAGTTGCCCATGACGACGCTGGTCACGCCGTGGTCGGTCGAGGGGCTGAGGTAGGGGTCCCAGGTCACCTGGCCGTCGTAGTGGGTGTGCACGTCGACCCAGCCCGGCGTGACGATGGCGCCGTGCGCGTCGATCTCGCGCTTGCCCGCGCCGAGCTTGCCGCCGACCTCGGCGATGCGGCCATCGGTGATGCCGATGTCGCCAGTGAAGCGCGGCCGGCCGCTGCCGTCGACGACGGTGCCGCCGCGAATGAGGGTGTCGAACATGTCTTGCTTCCTTCCTGTCTTCAATCCAGCTTGATGCCCGCGGCCTTGATGACCTCGCCCCAGCGTTCGCTGTCGTTCTTCACGATGGCCGCGAAGGCGGGGCCGGAGGCGCCCGAAGGTTCGTTGCCCTGTGTCTCGATCAGCTTGAGCATCTCGGGCGAACGCGCGATCTTCGCGAGCACGTCGCCGATCTTCCTGGCCACGCCGGCGTCCATCCCGCCCGGGCCGAAGATGCCCTGCCAGCCGACGATGTCGAGGCCCTGCACGCCCTGTTCGGCGATCGTCGGCATGTCGGGCAGCACCGGCACACGCGTGGGCGTCGCCGTGCCGAGCCCCTTGGCCTTGCCGGCCTTGATCAGTTGCACCGCCGTGGCCGTGCCGTCGAAGTACAGCTGCACCTCGCCCGCCACCAGGGCGCGCGACGCATCTGCCGTGCCCTTATAGGGCACGTGCGTCATCTTGGTGCCGCTGCGCATCTGCAGCAGCTCGCCGTTCAGGTGCGAGGTCGAACCCTGCGAGAACGAGGCGTAGTTGAGCTTGCCCGGATGGGCCTTGGCGTAGGCCACCAGCTCCTGCACGTTGTTGAAGGGCGCATCGGGCGGCGCGATCAGCACCGTGGCCGACTTGACCATCTGCGCCAGCGGCGTGAAGTCCTTCACCGGGTCGTAGGGCAGCTTCTTGTAGAGGTGCGGGTTCTGGGTGTGCGTGATGACGATGGTGTAGAGCAGCGTGTGCCCGTCGGCCGGCGCGCGCGCCACTTCCTGCGCGCCGATGAACGTGCCCGCGCCGGGCTTGTTGTCGACGATGACGCTGGCACCGCCGAGCTCGTCGGTCATGAGCTTGGCGATGACGCGCGCGGTCGCATCCGAGCCCGAGCCCGCCGGGAAAGGCACCACGATGCGGATCGGCTTGCCGGCCACCGGCCAAGCCGCCGGCTGGGCCACCGCGGCAGGTGCCGTCATCAGCATCAACGCCGTGGCGGCGGCGGCAGGAGCGAACAGGGATCGGCAATAGCGCGCAATCAGCTTCATGGCGTGTCTCCAGTGGGGTAGGTGGTTCTAATGCAAGCGCTTGCACAAAGAATAGGGCACATTTACAAGCTCAAGCTATCGGGTTAGTACCAACCGGCTGCACACGATTGCAGCGACATTAAGATCGACGCTTCGCACTGCCTCGCCATGCCCCCGTCCACCCACCGCCCCCCGCCTTCGACCGAAGGCCTCGCACCGCCACCGGCGGGCGCGCGCGCGGCCTCGCTGGCCGACGTTGCCCGGCTCGCCGGTGTCTCGACCGGTACCGTCTCGCGCACGCTGACCCGCCCGGACATGATCAGCGAGGCCACCCGCGCGCGCGTGACCGAGGCGGTCGAGCGGCTCGGCTACGTGGCCAACGGCGCCGCACGCGCGCTGGCGATGCGCCGCACCATGACGGTCGGGGCCATCGTGCCGCGCTTCGGGAGCTCGTCGTTCCCGGCGCTGGTGCAGGCGCTCGAGGCCACGCTGGCGGCCGAGGGCTACACACTGCTGTTGTCGGCGCCGGACCCACGCCCGGGGTACGAGACCAGCATCCTGCGCGCGCTGCTCGAACGCGGCGTCGACGCGGTGGCCCTGCTCGGCGCCGAGCAGCCGCCGCAGGTGCTGGCGATGCTCGCCGCGCACCGCACGCCGTTCGTCACCATGTGGGCGCCGCCCGACGGCACGGGCCACAGCGTGGGCTTCGACGAGTACGCCGCTGCCTCGATGGTGGTCGACCACCTGGCGGCGCTCGGCCATCGCCGCGTCGGCTACATCGGCGGACGCACGGCCGAAAGCGAGCGCGCGCGGCGGCGGCTGCGCGACCTGGGCCTGGCGATCTCCAAGCGCGGGCTGACCCTGTGCGAGGACGCGCTCGCCGAGACGGAGCACGGCTTTCAGGAAGGCTTCGACGCCATGAACGAAATCGCGCGGCGCCAACCGCCCGTGACCGCCATCGTCTGCGGCAGCGACTATCTGGCTGCCGGCGCTCTCGCCGCGCTCGACCAGGCCGGCATCGAGGTGCCGCGCCGGCTGTCGATCGCGAGCTTCAACGACAACGACTTCGCGCCCTTCCTGCATCCGCCGCTGACCACCGTGCGGCTGCCGATCCGCGAGATCGGCGAGCGGTCGGGCCGCTACTTGCTCGCACAGCTGCAAGGCATGCCTGCCCCTGCGGCAGCCCCCCTGCCCGTGACACTGGTCACCCGAGCGAGCACCAGCGTCGTGCCGGACTGAAGCGCGCGCCCTCGCCCTTCAACCGCCCTGCGCCGCCACGGCCGCCGTCGGCGGCGAATGCCGCAGCCCCGCGGGCAGCCGGTCGTCGAGCCAGTCCATGCGCCAGGCGAGCACCGCCAGCGAGATCACCAGCAGTGCCGCGGCCGCAAAGCCGGCGGCACCGCGCCGTTCGCGATAGGGATCGCGCGCCACCCGGCGGCCGTTCGGCGGCACCCGCGCCGTCTGCGACAGCATGCCGCCGAGCCGCACGTTGACCTTCATGCGTCCGTTGATGGCCCAGCCGCTCGCGTCGAGGATCGGACCGAGGCTGCGCTGGCGCAGCTTGAGCCAGGCGATGAGCATGCTCGGCCCAGAGATCGCGAGCACGATGCCGAGCAAGGCGATCGGTATCCACTGGCCCAGGTCGACGAACTTGCCGAAGATGCCCACCAGCACCGCGCTGATGCTGCCCAGCGCCACGCCGATCGCGGCCACGGTGCCCACGTCGACCCGTGCCCCCGCACGCGGCGGCGCGGGCTGCCCGGGCTTGGCCGCAGCAGCGGCCTGGTCGGCGGTGGTGAGCCGGGTGGCAAAGCCCGTGAGCGTGCCCTGGCCCACCGCCTCCTGCGCGGCGGCACGCTTGGCGACCTGTTCCTCGATCAGGCGCACGAACTTCTTGTAGGGCGAGAAGAACGCCTGCGCCACGCTGGTCGGGTTTTCGATCAGCTTGGTGATGGTGGCGTCCCAGTCGCGGCCCTGGCGGTCGTAGAACACGCCGTTGCGCCCGACGAAAAGAAAGTCGACATCGCCGGCCGTGAAGGCCGCGACGATGCTCATCTTGGCGCCCTGCCGCGTGCAGTTGCAGTAGGCCAGGCAGGTTTTCGCAAGGCCGGCGAGCACGGCATGCTTGGCGGTGTCCTCGACCTGCACGGTGAGCTCGCAGCTGCGCCCGTCGAGGTAGAGCGTGCCGGCCTGGAAGATCGCGCCTTCGCGGTGATAGAAGGCCTTGAAGGACACGAAGTTCTCGAGCAGCACCACCAGGTCGCGCTGCAGGCGGATGAGCTTTTCGAGGTCGACCAGCAAGGCGTTGTGCGTTTCGGCCTCCTCGTCTTCGCGGATCAGCGCGAGCACGGCGTCGCGCGTCTGCAGCAGCGCCTCGAGCCGCTCGAGCGGCAGCGCCGCGGCCCAGTTGTCGGGGCGCTTCGCCATGAGCGCCTGCAGCGGCGCGAGCTTCTGGCCGATGGCGTGCCAATCGGCTTCTGCCAGCTCGCTGCGCGCACCCAGCAACGGCGTGACCGCGCGGGCGGCGAACGAGGCGATGGCCTCGGCCCACGCGGGATTGAGGCTGGTGCCCTGCAGGGGCAGCACGCAACGGGGCGTGACCGGCGCCAGCGGCAGCTCGGCGATGGGCGCCGCCTGCAGGTCGAGGCGGCCGGCGCCGAGCGCGTCGTAGGCCTTGGCCGATGGATTGAGCGCCGCCTCGGCCTGCGCATCGAACGCCGCCACGCGGCAGCGCGCGAAGAAGTCGTCGAGCTTGGCCTGCACCTTGGCGGTGGCGTCCGCCGCCGCGAGCGTCGCTTCGCCGAGCGGCATCAGCACGGTGTTGCCGATGTCGGCCTGGGCATGCCAGTCGCGCGCCAGCTGCACCTCGGCAAAGAAGGCTTCCACACGCGCCCGGTCGACGCCCGGTGTCTGCTTGTGGCGGTCTGGCACGCTGCCGTGGGTGCGGATGATCTCGGCGAGGGTGGCGCGCACCGTGTCGTCCTGCGCGGTGTCGGGCGTGACGATGCCATCGCCGTTGAAGCGCATGGCCGCCAGCAGCTCGCCGCGGTTGGCGATGTCGTCGAGCGTGAGCGTGTCGGAGTCGGGCCGGCCCTGGATGTGCAGCAGCCGCTGCGCTTCCTCGCGCAGGCGCGCACCCGTGGGATTGCCCTCGTCCAGGTCGTCGAGCGAAAGCACATCGCTGCCGCGCAGCAGCACGTCGGGATTGCGCAGGCGCGCGCAGACCCACTCGCACGCCGCGACCACCTCGGGCGGCCGCACGCGACCGTCGCGATCGACGTCGATCAGGTCGAGGGTGCGCGTGTCGAAGTCGATGCCGCGCGTCGGGCACGCAAGCGCCACCCAGAGCTTCTGGTCGAGCTCGCCGATGCGGGCGATGTCTTCGCCGCTGCGAAAGATCACCTGGTCGGTCCCGCCGGCGCGGATGAAATGCCAACGGTGGGGCGTGGCCGGTGCACCGGGCGCCGGCGCGTCGTGGGTCGAGGTCCGCGTGGTTGTTGCTGTCATCGCCCCCAGGTTAAGGGCACGCGCGCCCCGCGCCTGAGGACACAGGGCGCACAGCCATGTGGTCTTGCGCCGACATCGGCGCGGCGATTTTCAGGGCGCCGCGCTCCTGTCTTCCTGGCGTGCAGGTGGCACCGGCGTCCAGGCGCGGCCCGTGATCGGGTTCGGATAGTGGAACGGCGGGATGTACACGCCGGGCCAGGGATCGTAGGACTCCGTGGGCGGACGGTCGGGCGGGCAGTCCTGCAGCATGCCGCCGCGCGGCGACGTCGCCGTGGCCCAGCTTTCCTCGTAGGGCGTGTGGAAGGTGCGGTAGAAGTGCATGCGCGAAATGCGCCACTGACCCGCATCGTTCTTTTCGTACGCGAAGGTCTCGACGCCTTCGCCCCAGCGGCCGTACTTGCCGAACTCGGCGAGCTGCATGAACGAGCGCCACCGCCCTTGCGCCTTGCGGCCATCGTCGTCGACGTGCACGATGCCCTGCACCATCATGTGGTTGTAGAGCTGGCCCCAGACAAGGCCATGCGGGCCGCTTCTCGCCGGACCGCGGCCGAGGAACTGCTTGAACAGCCGCTCGAGTTGCGCGCGTCCCACGTAGACGCCGAGCGCGGAAATCTCCACCTCGCAGTCGTCGGTGAAAAGCGGCAGCAGCTCGTCCCACAGCGCCTTGTCGAGGTAGTAGCCGTAGGCACGGGTGAGCTTGTTGATCAGCTCGGTGTCCTCTGCCGCCGTGACGCGGCGCCGAAGTTGCGCAAGGTCGGTCTCGAGGGCGGCGATGCGCTGCAGCAGCGCAGCGTCGGTGGGGGTCGTCGTGTTCATGTCATCCATCCAGTCGAAGTCCGATGCGGCGGATCACCCGGCCCCAATGCTGGTGATCGGCGCGAATGAGTTCGGCGAAGTCGCCGGGCGTTCCCGATGCGAGCTCGACGCCCAGCGCCGCGAACTGCGAACGCAGCGCGGAGCTTTGCAACGCCTGCACGATCTCCTGGTTCAGGCGCGCGACGACTGCATCGGGCAGGCGCGCCGGCCCGAACACGCCGAGCCAGGTTCCGCGTTCGAGCCCGCCAAGGCCCTGCTCGCGCGCGGTGGGCACATCGGGCAGAGCGGACAGCCGCGACGGCCCGGTGCTCGCGAGCGCTTTCAGCCGGCCCGCGCGCACGTGCGGCAAGGCGGTGGCCGGCGAGTCGAACAGCAAGGCGATGTGGCCCGCGAGCAAGTCCTGCTGGGCCGGGCTCGATCCTTTGTAAGGCACATGCACGAAGCGTGCGCCATGGTCGGCGTTGAGGATCTCGATGTAGAGATGGCCTGTCGTGCCCGGGCTCGGCGAACCGAATGCCACGGTTTGCGTACGGCTGAGCGCGATCGCCTCCACCAGGTTCGCGGCGTCGAACGAGGGGTGCGCGACCAGCACCGAATGCCCGCGGTAGACCGGCGCGATCGGCGTGAAGTCCGCGAACGGGTCGAAGGGCACGCGCGCATACAGGTGCGGCACCTGCGTGTGCGTGGTGTTGAGGGTCAGCAGCAGCGTGTGGCCGTCAGGCGCGGCGCGTGCGACGTCCATGCCGCCCGGGATGCTGGCGCCGCCGGGCTTGTTGTCGACCACGATCGTCGTCTTCAGGCGCTCGCCGAGTTCGCGTGCCAGCATCCGGGCGACGACGTCGCCAGGGCCGCCGGGCGGTGCCGGGACGACCATCCGGATCGGCCGGCCCGGTGCCGGCCAGCTGTCTTGCGCGGCGGCCAGCTTGAGGCCGAAGCCCAGGCCGGAGAGAACCAAAAGTCGTCGCAGTGCGTCCATGGCGGCCAGTCTAGGAAGCGCGGATTGACCTGCCAAGCGACTTTTTGGACACTCGCGTTCACCTCTGGTTGACGCTTACCTCTCCATGACTTCCCTGCAGCGCTATGCGCGGCTTCGCTTCAGCCAGCTCGACATGCTGTGCGCCGTGGCCGACGAGGGCAGCGTGCGCGCGGCCGCTGCGCGGCTGAACCTGTCCGCCGCTGCCGTGAGCAAGGCCTTGCGCGAGATCGAGTCGTCGCTCGACGCGGTGCTGTTCGAGCGCCGCCCGCGCGGCATGGTCGCCACGCCGCGCGGCGAACGCCTGATCGCGCACGGCCGGCTGCTGCTGCATGAACTCGAGGGGCTCGCCGCCGACGACGGTGCCGCGAAGACGCTGCCCGCGGGCCGCATCACGCTGGGCGCTTCGCCCTACATCGTCTCGCGCGTGCTGCCGCAGCTGCTCGCCTGCCTGCCCCGGCCGGACGGCGCGAAACCGCCACTGGTGGTGCGGGTGCAGGACGGCCACCTGCCGCTGCTGCTCGAGCAATTGCTGCAGGGCCACATCGAAGCGCTGGTCACGCTGTACGCCGCCGGCGACCTGGCCGCGACCGACACACAGCCCCTGGCCGTCGAGCGGCTGCGCGAAGAGCAGGTGGTGGTGCTGGCGCCGCCGTCGCTGCATCCGGCCACACGGCGGCGCGTGGCCTGGAGCGAACTCACGACGCAGCCCTGGATCCTGCCGCCCGCTTCCACCCACCTGCGCCGCGCGCTCGACGGCATGTTCCACCTGCAGGGGGTGCCGCCGCCGCTGCCCTTCGTCGAGGCTTCGCACCTCGACGGCAACGTGCGCCTCAGCGCGACGGGACTGGGCCTGACGATCGCACCGCTGGCGCTCGCGCGCGAGCATGTCGAAGCCGGACGGCTGGCGGTGCTGAACTTGCAGCAGCCGCTGCCTGCGTCGTCGCTGGCGCTGATCTACCGGCGTGC